>DAORCZ010000604.1:0-5558 GCA_035345735.1 Pseudomonadota bacterium
GGGGCTTGCGCAGCTCACGGGGCAGACGTTTTCGGCGGCGCTGCGCGGGGGATTTTCGTCGCGGTGGCAGCGGCGCGAGCTGGTCTATCAGCTGGAAGCGGTGGCGATTCGTTCGCTGACCATCGCCATCCTGACAGCCGCGTTTTCCAGCATGGTGATGACGGTGCAGTTCGCGGTGCAGATGTCGCGCTTCGGCGTCAAAGAGTACGTCTCTAGCGTCGTGTCGCTGTCGCTGGTGCGCGAGCTGGGGCCGGTGCTCACGGCGCTCCTCGTCGGTGGGCGCGTCGGGGCGGGCATCGCGGCAGAGCTGGGATCGATGCGCGTCACCGAGCAGGTCGATGCGATCCGGGCCATGGGGGCGGATCCGATCCGCAAGCTGGTGGTGCCGCGTGTCGCCGCGACGACGCTGGCCCTGCCGCTTTTGACTGTGTTTGCCGACATCCTGGGCGTGCTGGGGGCGATGATCGTCGCGCGCGTTGGCTCGGGCGTGGGCATGACGCTGTTTCTAGAGTCGATGCTGCACTCGGTGGCGCTGGAAGATGTCATGCACGGGCTGGTCAAGACGGTGTTCTTCGGCTTCCTCTTGGGCCTCATCGCTTGTCACAAAGGGCTGTCGACCACCGGTGGCACCGAAGGCGTTGGCCGCGCCACTACCGAGACCGTCGTCGTGACCTCGCTGGTCACGCTGTGCGTCGACTTCGTGCTGACCAATCTGCTCCTCGGGTTTGGCCTATGAGCGCGCCGTTCATCGAGTTTGCCGGCGTAAAGAAAGCCTTCGGCCCCAAGGTCATTTATGAAGACCTGACGCTGTCGGTGCAGCGCGGCGAGACGCTGACCATCCTGGGTGGATCGGGCACCGGCAAGAGCGTGATGCTCAAGCTCTTGATTGGCCTGCTTTCCGCCGATGCCGGATCGATCCGCTTCGATGGCACCGAGATCTGCGGCCTGTCGGAAGCGCAGCTTCTGCCGGTGCGCAGACGCATCTCGATGCTGTTTCAGGGCGGGGCGCTGTTCGATTCGATCTCGGTCGGCGAAAACGTCGCCTATCCGCTGCGCGAGCACTATCAGCTGTCGGAAGCGCAGATCCGCGATCGCGTGCGCGACAAGCTGGCGCTGGTTGGTCTGCCCGGCACCGAAGATCAGCGCCCGGCCGAACTCTCGGGCGGCATGCGCAAGCGCGTCGCCATCGCCCGCGCCATCGCTGCCGATCCCGAGGTGCTGCTGTACGACGAACCGACGACCGGCCTGGATCCCATCAACACCCGCCGCATCAACGAGCTGATTCGATCGATTCAGCGCGAGCTGTCCGTCACCTCGCTGGTCGTCACGCACGATATGCAGAGCGCGTTTATGGTCGCGGATCGCATGGCCCTGCTCAGCGATCGCCGCATCGTCGCGACGCTGCCGCGCGATGAGTTTCGCCACAGTCGCACCCCGGCCATCCATGACTTCGTCTCGGCGATGAGCGACGAGGTCCACGGCCGAGAGTCCCCCCCGCCGTCGCCTGGAGTCCCCCGATGAGCTCAAGTCATGACGACGCCTATCGCCTAGCCAAAGTCGGCGCCTTTGTCGTGATCGCGATCGTGTCGTTGGTCGCGGTCGTCGCGCTGGTCGGTCGCTCGCGCAGCTTGTTTACGCGCCGCGCGGTCTTGCACACCGCCTTCGACAACACCTCGGGCTTGGTGGTCGGTGCGCCGGTGCGGCTGGCCGGCGTCGATATCGGCATCGTGCAGAAGATCAGCTTCGATCGCGATCCGAAGATCAAAAAAGTCCACGTGCTGCTCGGCGTCCAGGCCAAGTACCTCGATCGCATTCGCGGCGACTCGCTGGCTCGGCTCAGCAGCAAGGGTCTGCTCGGCGACATGATCATCAACATCTCGGTCGGCAGTCCCGATGCCCCGGCGCTCAAAAGCGGCGACGATCTGCGAGCGGCCGAGAGCGAGGGTCTGGGCGAGGTGGTGTCCTCGCTGCAGGAGGGCATCGGTCAGGTCAGAAACCTCGTCGGCCATGTCGATGAGCGGGTGCGCACGGTGCTGAGCGATCAGGTGGCCAAGGATCTCGGTCGCGTTGTGCACTCGACGGCCAACATCCTGGAAGGCGTCGAACACGGCGGCGGGCTTTTGCACGAGGTCATCTACAAGCCGCGCCTGGCCGAAAACGTCACCGCGCTGACCGGCGATGCGGGGCAGATCGCGCAGAACCTGAATCGCACGATTGCGCGCGTCGATGCCATGCTGGCCGCGGTGCAGAGCGGTAGCGGCACCCTGCACGATCTGATCTATCGCGACGACGGCAGCAAGCTGGTCTCTGAGCTGAAGCAGCTGGGCACCGATCTGGCCGCCATGGTGTCGGAAGTGCGGCGCGGTCGCGGTGCGCTGCACACGCTGATCTACGACGATCAGCAGAACCTGCTCGCCGATCTGGCAGCGACGGCGCGCATCCTGCGCACGCTGGCCGAAGAGACCGGGCAGGGCAAGGGCACGCTGGGCGGTTTGGTCAAGGATCCGACGGTGTACGAAGACCTGAAGCTGATCTTGGGCAAGGTGAAACGCAACGCGCTCTTGCGTACCTTCTTGCGCTCGGCGATTCAGTCGGATGGCCTGCGACGCGAGCCGACCTCGGCCGGGGCGCCGTAGCGACTCGGGCGAACGATGGGCAATCGCTCACAGCGCAACCCGGCGCACCTTGGCATGAACGCGCTGCGCAAGCGCGGTGGGCGCCACGCCTCGGAAAAAGCGGTCAGCCCGGGCGCAGGAGCCACGCAGCACTGCGCGCTGACCGCCGACTGTCGCGCTTTCCTTTCGCAGATCCCCGACGGGGCGGTGCAGCTGATCGTCTGCGACCCGCCGTACAACCTGGCGCTTGCCGACTGGGATCGGCACGCCGACTACCTGTCGTGGGCGGCAGGCTGGCTGGCCGAGTGCGAGCGCGTCCTTTCCGACAGCGGCAGCCTGGTGCTGTTCGGCGGTCTGCAGTATCAGGCGGAAGCCGGCTCGGGCGATCTGCTGACGCTGCTTTCCCACCTGCGCGGTCACAGCGGTCTGCGCCTGGTGAACCTCATCATCTGGAACTACCCGAACGGCATCAGCGCCCAGCGCTTCTTCGCCAATCGCCACGAAGAGATCGCCTGGTTCGGCAAGAGCGCGCGCTATTACTTCGATCTCGACGCCGTGCGCGAGCCCTACGACGAGGCCACCTGCGCCCGCTACCTGCGCGACAAGCGTCTGCGCCCCGACAGCGTGCAGCGCGGCCGCAACCCCACCAACGTCTGGCAGCTTCCGCGCCTCAACGGCAACGCCCGCGAGCGCGTCGGCCACCCGACGCAGAAACCCGCCGCGCTGATCCGCCGCCTGGTGCGCGCCCTGTCCTATCCCGGCTCGCTCGTTGTCGATCCCTTCGCTGGCAGCGGCGTCACTCCCCGCGTCGCCATCGAAGAAGGCCGCCACAGCCTGTGCAGCGACGCCGACCCCGCCTGGCACGACTTCCTCACCCGCCAGCTCCACGCCCTGCCCACGCCGACCCCGCCGCATCGCTTCACGGCGCAGCCGGGCGACGTGCTGGCGGCGAGTCGTTTGTCCACCTGAGCTGCAGCCCAGCAGTGCCGCGGAACCTGTGAGCGCTGAATGCGCGGGCTCGGTGCAGCTAGCCGCGTGGGGATGGCAGGGCGCGTGGGCGATCGGGAAGCTGGGGCTTTAGCCACTCCCAGCTCTCGGCGCTGAGCGAAGACGTCGCTTCCTTGCAGGTCAAATCGGGCACGCGCTCGCCGAGCGATACGATCAGAAACATGGCGAGTTCGCTGTACAGGCCACGGCTGCTATCGGCGATTTCGATGCAGCCTTCGCCGTGGGCCGTGTGTAGCTGCAAGACCAGTCCGGCGCGCTTGGCCGAGCTGTGGGCTTCGCAGATCCACAGCATGCCTTCATCGACGGCGGCATCGTCGGCAACGGGCGCGGGGGGGAGGCGATCGGCTCGCCGTGCCGACAGGCGATAGCCCAGCCCGGCGAGGTCGGCTTGCAGCTCCGAGAAGCGCGGCCAGCCGGCCCGGCCAGGCGGGAAAAACAGCGCGTAGCTGTGGCGGTGAACCTGGGGGCCGTCGAGCAGCCGCGAGCTCAGCGCATACACCGTCACCCCGGCGATGCCCGCCAAGAGCAGGGGAAAGCGGTAGTGCTCAAACAGGACTATTCCGACGCTGTGATTGGCGGCGATGTCGTCGCGTACAGCCAGCCAGCCGAGGCCGAACAGCAGGGCCGCTGCCGCCGCGGCCAGACAACCCGCAAGCAAGCCGTGCTTTTCGCGCGCCAGCTCGCGCAGGAACAGCGCGGCATCCTCGGGTGGGCTCATCGAGTCGCCTCCCGCGAGGTCTGGGGATGCGTGGGACGTGCTGTCGCCATTTTCAGCCATACCGATCAGCATATCGCGCCCGCCGACGGCGCCTTACGGCTTTCCCGCGGGAAGAATCCGCGATTTTCCTCGGTCACGGCTGGGGTGTGGGTGGGTGTCAGGACTGGGGGCGACCTGCGGTCGTTCCTCGACGGGCGGTCTGAGGCTAGGCGCGGATGTGGCTGAAATAGGCAAATTTATGACCAACGCCAGAAAGTCGGCCAGGTCTCGTCGGCGTAGCTTGGGTTCAGACATCGCGGCTGGGCCGCAGACCTCGGGAGCTAATTGCCATGACGACCTCGTTCCGTACCCTGCTGGTTTCTTCCTTCGTTTTTGCGACTTCGCTTTGCGCAGGCTGCGGCCTTGAGCCGATGGCGACCGATGCGGACGAGGAGGCGATGGCGCTGGGTACGCGCAGTCAGAGCCTGGTCAGCACGACGGGCATCACGGTGACGGCGACGTATCAGGAGGTGGTCACGGGCACGCCGACCTATGGCGACCCGGCTACCTCGCCGATGCTGCGGGTTCACGTCGAGGTCAGCGATGCTGCGCTGCGCGCCGCCTACCCTAGCTTTGATGGCCTAGAGCGCGTCTTCGTCCGCGTGCCGAAGGTCAAAAGTGGCGTCGTCACCTGGGAGTCGCAGCCGCTGCGCTACAGCGGCCAGAGCCGGCGCGGCTACTACGGCGAGATCGTCATCGACCTGCACGACAGCGACTCGATCTGGGGCGTCGATTGGCCGACGCTGTCGCGCCATGGCATCGCCATTGGCCTAGACACCAACCTCGGCGTCATCTGGGCGCAGGAAGACGGCCACAACTTCGCGGTCACGCGGCGCTAAGCGCAGGGGCGCCCCCCGCGCTGTCACCTCGGATCTGACGGGCTTGGGCCGGTTGCTCCTCGCGTCGTGAAACGGCCGACGCGCCGAGGACAGATCGGGTATATCAGGGCGAGGAGGGGCGCGATGTCATCGATGAAAGGGCGACTGGTCCGCTTGCTGGGCGGCGGAAGCCTGCGGCGGGGGACGGTCACGATGGTGCAAGACCTGGGCGGGTTTCGGCGTCTTGTCGTGCAGTGCGACGTCGGGAGCTTTGTGGCGGGCACCAAGGTGCAGCTGCTTCTGCCTTCGGATGATATGCGGACGTACACGCCGATTCCCGACGCGGCGGGCCTGTCGCTC
>DAORCZ010000605.1:0-5552 GCA_035345735.1 Pseudomonadota bacterium
GGCGATGCCACAAGCGTCGCTTGGCGCGTGCTCCGCGGTCTGGCCGACACCTACGGCCTCGATGAAGCCGCGCTCGCCGCCGCCCGCCTGCAAGAGCTACACGACATCGGCGATGGCGCGATTGTCGCTCGCTTCGAGCAAGAGGTGGAGGGCCTAGAGGTCTTCCGGCACAACCTCAACATCGCGCTGAGCCACGATCTGCGTCCGATCGCCGCCACGGGCTATCTGGCGGCGCACGGCCGTCCCCAGAACCGCGAGTTCGCGCTCAGCTCTGACGACGCGGTGGCCCGCGCCATCGCCAACATGACCGGCGCGAGCACGCACCCCACCACCCTGCCCAAGAGCCAGCGGCAGTACGACACGCACGAGGTTCCGGCGTTTGCTTCGTCGGGACAGACCTATGTCGCGGCCTCGCCGCCGCGCAGCAAGCGAGTGTGGTTCGCGCAGGGCGGAAGCCTCGTGCCCGCCTATTACGTCGAGCTCGATCTGTCGATCGGCGATCAGCCGGACTCGGAGCTGCGCTCGTACGTCATCGCAGCGAAGGATGGCGCGGTGCTGTTCCAGAACGACCTGACCGCTGCTGATTCGTACAACTATCGCGTCTGGGCCGACAAGGCGCCGACTCTGCAGCCCTGGGATGGTCCGCACGGCAACGGCTTTACGCCGCACCCAACCGGTAAGAAGGACGGCACGGTGCTGACCTACCAGCCCTCGCAGCTGGTCACCGCCGAGAGCCTGGACTTTTCCAAGAAGGATCCCTGGCTGCCACCGATGGCGACCGAGGCGCGCGGCAACAACGCCGTGGCCTATGCCGACATCGCTTCGCCCGATGGCTACAACACCGGCGACGTCATGCTCAAGCCCAGCATGCCGGGCAGCTTCGACTACAGCCTGACCATTCCCACCGACGATCCGGCCAAGGATGCGAACAGTCGCCAGGCGGTAACGACGAACTTCTTCTTCATCGTCAACTACCTGCACGACCTGTTTTACGACGCGGGTTGGGACGAAAAATCGCGCAACCCGCAGACCGACAACTTCGGCCGTGGCGGCGTCGACAAGGATCCGGTCAAGGCCGAAGCCCAGGACTACACCGGGCGCAACAACGCCAACGCCTCGACCCCGGCCGACGGCGCTTCGCCCCGCATCCAGATGTATCTGTTCGATCCGCAGGAGGACGCGCTGCGGGTGACCATGCCCGCCGATCTGGCGAAGTCGCTGACGGTTGGCAAGGCGCAGTTCGGCGCCCAGCGCTACGACATCACCGCAGAAGTGGTGGCCGGAAATGACGGCATGGGCATGAGCCCCACCGACGGCTGCGAGACGCCCTACGTCAACGCGATGGCGGTCAAAGACAAGATCGCGCTCATCGATCGCGGCAACTGCTATTTCGAAGAGAAGGCGTACAAGGCCCAGATCAACGGCGCCAAGGCCATCCTCATCGTCAACAACGTCCCCGACGCCCCGGGTGGCATGGCTCCGGCACCGACGCCGCCGCCGATGCCGGTGACGATTCCCGCCCTGATGATCACGCAGGCCGACGGCAATGCCATCCGCGCCAAGCTGACGGCGGGCACCGCGGTCACTGCCTCGTTCAAGGCGACGCTGACCAACAACGACAGCTCGCTCGACGGCCACATCGTCTCGCACGAGTGGGGCCACGTGATGTCGAACCGTCTGATCGGCAACGGCAACGGCTTGTCGAATAACCAAGGCCGCTCGATGGGCGAAGGCTGGAGTGACTTCGTCGCCCTGCTCATCACCACCCGCCCAGAAGATGCGATGGCAATGGCCAACGCCGACTGGAAGGGCGCGTACGGCACCGCCGCGTACTCGCTGGGACCGGCAGGCAACTCGGCCTACGACGGCATTCGCCGCTACCCCTACTCGGGCGATCCCGGCAAGAACCCGCTCATGTTCCGCCACATCGCCAACGGCGTCGCGCTACCCGCCATGCCGCCCCCGGCGTTTGGCAGCGATGGCCTCAGCAACGCCGAAGTGCACAACTCCGGCGAGGTGTGGTCGAACATGCTGTGGGAGTGCTACATCTCGCTGCTCCGCGACACCGGGCGCTACACCTTCGCGCAGGCCACCAAGGCGATGCGCGAGTACCTCGTGGCTTCGCTGAAGCTGACGCCGAATGCACCGACCATGGTCGAGGCGCGCGACGCCGTCCTTGCCGCCGCTCTGGCCAAGAGCCAGAAGGACTTCGAGCTCTTTGCCCGTGCCTTTGCCCGTCGTGGCATGGGGGTTGGCGCCGTCGCCCCGCCGCGTAGCTCCAGCAGCCACACCCCGGTCGTCGAGAGCACGGCCTTCGGGGGCGCGATTCAGATCGAGTCGATCACCCTCAACGACGCCGTCCGCTCCTGCGACTCTGACGGCATTCTCGACAATCGCGAGCGCGGTCAGCTGGTCGTGAAGATCCGCAACACCGGCTGGGTGCCGCTGGCCCCGCGCGCCCGCGTCACGATCGATGATCCGGCGATCAGCATGCCGCGCGGCAGCCAGATCAGCTTCCCGACGCTGCAGCCCTACCAGAGCGTCACCGGCACGGTCGAAGTCGCCCTCAACGGAGCCGCCTCGTTCGCCCCGCTCGCCGTAGCGCTGAGCATCAACGCCAGCGATCTGGCGCAGCCCGGTCCGGTCGTTGCGCGCAACACCTTCGTCGTCAACTACAACTTCGTAGACGGCGCGGCCAGCGAAGACACCATGGACGATCCGGGTGCCGGTTGGAGCGTCGCAGGCGACAGCAAGCTCGACGCCAGCGGCCCGTGGCGCCATGTTCGCAGCGGCAGCGGCGGCACCTGGTCGATCCCCGATTCGCCCTTGGCTTCCGATCAGTGGCTGGTCACACCGGCCCTGAATGTCGGTAGCGGCGCGTTCGGGTTCAGCCTGCGTCATCGCTACGCCCTCGAAGCCGATAGCTTCACGTTCTACGACGGCGGCGTGATCGAGATCAGCACCGACGACGGCATGACGTGGACCGATACCGCTACGGCGCTCAAGACAAACGGCTACAACGCCACCCTGTGGTCGCTGAACACGCCGCTCAAGAGTCGCCGCGCCTTCTCGGGCAATAGCCCGGGCTACCCGGCGTTTATCGACACCACGGCGGACTTCGGCACGACCTACGCCGGCAAGACCGTGAAGCTGCGCTTCCGCGTCGGCACCGATGCCGATGTGGGCGCCGCTGGCTGGGACCTGGACGGGATCGCCTTCACCGGCATCACCAACGCGCCGTTCCCCACGCGCAAGCCCAACAGCGCCAGCTGCCCGCTCCTCCCCACTCCGTAAGGCCCCGGGCCGTCCCGGCGGCGAAAAATCTCCCCTCCCGGTGCCCTTGGCCGGGTGCAAAATAGGCGACGCCGCTCACCTGCCAATCGCCAATTGCCACTTGATAGAGCGGCTGGGGAGACCACGCATGACGCCGCCGCGCTTCCGCTCCACCTCGCTCCATCCCAATCGCCGCCATGCCTTATCGACCCTCACTGGGTCGCTAGGCGCCGGCCTCGCCCTCGCCGCCCTCGGCCTCTTGCCTGGCTGCGCAACCGGGGCGCGGCTCGTCGCCCAGCGCGCTGAGCTGATCACGCCAGGCGCCATCCGCGTCCTCCTGCTTGGCGTCGATGGCAACCTCGTCAAAGTCGATATCTTCAACCAGACCTCAGCCCCGATGCTGGTCTATCGCGATCAGGTCCTGCTCAGCACCAGCACCGGGATGCGCGCCCGCATGCAGGGAGGCGTTGGGCACGTCTACACCATCCCGCCCGGCGGTGTGCACAAGCTGCACGTTCGCTACGATCTGTACGGCCTACGGCCTGGCGATCAGGTGGCGATGATCTTTCAGAACGCCATCGCCGTGAACGGCCAGCCCGTCCCCGTCGAGCCCCTGCCGCTCATCGTTCAGTGATGAGTGCCGCTCCCGTCCGCTTGGGCCAGCCCCTACCGCCTGCCGCCGACCCTCGCTTGCCACCCGCCGATTTGCAGGTTCACCACGGCCCCCTCTCGCCGGCTGAGCTTTCCCGCCTCGCCCCTGCCCTGGCAGCGCTCGAACGCCTAACGCTGGCTGATGAGGCCGCGCTCTGGGGCGAGGAGGGGCTCAGCGAGACGCTGCGATCGCCGCAAGCCAGCGTTGCGCTCCTCGGTGAACTCGCGGCACTACATGCCTACTGCCTCTACACCTGCGTCGCTGGGGAGTGCGAAATCTTGCAGATCGCGACTCACCCGCAGCACACAAGACGAGGCCTCGCACAGGCCCTGCTGCACGCCGTCTTTGGCCAAGCGATCGCTTCCGACTGTGACCGCGTCGTACTAGAAGTCCGTCGAGGAAACGCGGCGGCCCGCGCACTTTACGATCGCTGTGGCTTCAATCAGGTGGGGCTCCGTCGTAGCTACTATCAGCGTTCCGGGGACTCGACCGCCGATCGCACCGCCGACGATGCCCTCCTGCTCGCCCGTGCGCTCTGATCGGTTGGGGCGCACAGCCGGCCTTTCCACTGCCCCGCTAGGCCGCGAACTCCGGGCCAATACCGGGCCTAGCGAGCCCGGTAAGCCGCCTGTCCGACGGAAACTTGCCCGCAAAACGACCGCTCACTTACCCCGTAGATTGTGGAACCGCAGATCGGATAAGATGAATTTCGCAGCCGGATGCCGAGTGAAGCACAAAATGCCGCGTCGCTGATCGGTCGCACTATCGGCGGTCGGTACACAATCAAAGCGACCATCGGATCTGGTGGTATGGGGCACGTCTACCGTGCCAGCCAGGCCCCGATCAATCGGGACGTTGCGATCAAGGTGCTCCGGGTCGACCTCGCGCACCAAGAAGGCGTTGCCGAGCGCTTCAAACGTGAAGCGCGCGCCGCCAGCATGATCCAGCATCCCAACGCGATCACCATCTTCGACTTCGACCAGGACGGGGACATCCTGTACCTGGCGATGGAGTTTCTGTCGGGCGAGACGCTGCGGCAGCGACTGCGGCGCGAGCCACCGATGGAGATCCAAGAGGCGCTGGACATGTTCGAGGCCATGGCCGGCGCACTCGGCGCGGCGCATAAGGTCGGCGTTGTCCACCGCGATCTCAAGCCTGACAACATCTTCCTGGCCAAGTTCGATGCCGTCGGACAGGTCGTCAAGGTCCTCGACTTCGGTCTGGCCAAGCTGCTCGATCGCGCCGCTGACAACGACGGCCTGGTGACCGAAGCCAACCTGCGCCTAGGCACGCCGCGCTATATGGCGCCCGAGCAAGCGCTGGGCATCCAGCCCATCGACTCTCGCTGCGACGTCTACGCGCTGGGCCTGCTGCTCTACGAGATGCTTGCTCAGCGCGCGCCGTTCGTCGGTGACGACGGCATGGAAGTACTCGCGCAGCGCCTGCGGCGCGAAGCCCCACGCATCTCGACCATCGTCCCGGCCAAGAACTTCGGCGAGCAGATCGACGAGCTCTTGGCTTCGATGCTGAAGCGGGATCGCGATCAGCGGCCGCAGGACGCCAACGTGGTCCTGCAGAAGCTGCGCGATATCCGCAAGGCCAATCAGGTCTTCCGCGCCGAAGAGTC
>DAORCZ010000606.1:0-2074 GCA_035345735.1 Pseudomonadota bacterium
GCTGTTTCATCTGGTGATCATGGACTTTGGCCTGGCTCGCGATACCACCGACGGACAGGGCATGACCGAGTCGGGCACGGTGATGGGCACGGCGGCGTTTATGTCGCCGGAACAGGCGCGTGGGCATGCCAAGTCGCTCGACCGGCGCAGCGATGTGTACAGCCTAGGCGCGACGCTGTTTGACCTGCTGGCGGGGCGACCACCGTTTGTCGCCGAGAGCATGGCCGACACCTTGATGAGGGTCATGCACGAAGCTCCGCTTCGCCTGCGGCAACGCGACCCAGCGCCAGCAGAGGCGCTAGAGACCATCGTCGACAAGTGCCTGAAC
The DNA here is from genome assembly GCA_035345735.1 of Pseudomonadota bacterium. Classification (GTDB taxonomy): domain Bacteria; phylum Myxococcota_A; class Polyangia; order Palsa-1104; family JAEUJZ01; genus JAEUJZ01. The sequence goes on from DAORCZ010000606.1 coordinate 329, forward strand.
AAAGAGCCGGGTCAGCGCTATGCGACGGCCAAAGATCTGGCTGAGGATCTGGGGCGCTTTCTCGACAACCGTCGCATCGTCGGCAAGCGCCTGAGCCTGTATCACCGCCTGCGCTGGAAGGCGCAGACCAACAAGCCCGCAGCGATCGGCATCGGTGCGCTGTTGGTGTCGCTGCTGGTGCTGATCGGGTTTGGCATTCGCACGCGCTGGCAGGCGCTGCAGCGTGAACAGCTTGCGAAGCAGCAGGCCGAGCTAGCTGCATGGCGCCAGGCCGGCTTCATCAGCAGGTGTCGCGCCTGGGCAGCGGATAGCCAATCAGGTAGGTCACCGGCAGACGCAAAGGGGCCGTCAGCCGCCCAACCTGAAAGTGATAGTCGGTCGGGTCCAGGTCGGCGACTAGCTGCCGAAGCTCAGCCAGCGAGTAGCTGCGCAGGTTCGAGGCAAAGCCATCCCACGTCGCCATCAGCGGCACGATCGGCAGCGGCAGGCACGACAGCAGCCGCCCCAGGGATCGCGGCGGCAGCCAGGGAATCAACAGCAGCGCGACGAGCGGCGCCCCCAGCATGCCCAGGCAGGCGGGCAGGCTGCGCTCGGTGAACTCGAAGATGCCGATAGGGGCTCGACTGGCGACGGCGTCGGCCAGGATCTGTCGCGCCTGCGGCGGCGCGAAGTGGTGAAACGACGAGAACAGCGTGCGGACCCCGACCAGCTCGGCCGGCACGCAGGTGGCGTCGACCGGCTGGGACTGCGCCGCGATGATCTGGGGGGCGGCGGCCTTGAGCGCAGCAAACGCCGGCAGGTTGGGATACTTGTCGGTCAGCACCACCGGCACGGGTTCACCGACGGCGGCCGCCAGCGCCTGGCCCAAGCGTCCCCAGGGGCCGGCACCGCCCGAGCACAGATCGATGATGCGCCGCTCTGCACTGTGGGCGAGGAGCTGCTGCAAAAGCGGCAGCACCGGGTCATAGACGCGCAGCTGATCGATGGCAAAGCGCATCAGCGCGGTGACCGCATCGCGGAAGAGGCGCGGGCAGAAGTCGTAGTCCTGGATCTCGGGCAGCGGGATGCGGGCCATGGTCCCTCTTACAGTCGGCGCCAGGGCGGGATGCCTTCTTGCTTTAATTTATCATGGAGTAATTTGATATATAGAATATCGAAAACAAAAATTAATGGATATATCCAGTAGACCAGTGGGGGCATCGGGGTGGGGGCGCGTAGGCGGTGATCGACAACCGCTGTGCCAAAGGCCGGGGACCAGTAGATTGCTAAAAGAAATGCCACAAAGGTTCCTAGGAATTTTCCCATGGCGATATACATAGACTGACCCTGGATGCTATCGCGTCGCAGGATCATCGCGACAAACAAGATCGACATGAGCAAGTTTTGCAGGAATCCTGTAAACCAACCGAGCTTATCGCCAAACTGAGCGGTAAAGCCCATTAGGGTGACGAAGGCCGACACCAGGGACAGACCCAGCACGGCGGCAAAGTGGCGCTGGAACCAGGGATAGGGGAAGTCGCGGCGGCCGTAGCGCACGACCTGATGGAAGATGAACAGATCGAGGACGAAGCAGCTACCCCAGGCGACGGTGACGCGGGGGTCATTGGGCAGGTAGATGAACGAAAAGATGCCCTCCCAGCACAGGTTCAGCGAGACAGCGGCAAGCGGCATCGCGGGAAGCTGATCGCGATGGCCGCGGCGGATAATGAGCAGATAGGTGCTGATCCAAAAGAAGGCGCAGATCGG
>DAORCZ010000606.1:2174-5548 GCA_035345735.1 Pseudomonadota bacterium
GGCCGCGGCGGATAATGAGCAGATAGGTGCTGATCCAAAAGAAGGCGCAGATCGGTCGCAGGATCTCGCCGCATAAGCGGTAGGTTTCAAGGTCTTTAAACAAGGGGGAGCTTCTTTCGGGGAACGGCGGCGCGCTGCCGAGTTGAGTTGATCGTCTTAGAAAGGGAGCGGTCGCGAAAATTTGAGCGAATGTGAATTGGGAATGTTGAATTGCAGATTGGTTGATTTGCTGAATTGTGTTGATGTAATTTCTGCCCCGGAGGGACGGATGTGGGCTAACGGTGGAATAGCAGGTTGATGGCGGTCAGGGCCAGAATGCCGATGCGCAGCACGCGAAAACCCAGCAGGCGGGCGGCCAGCCATTCTTCGCGTCGCAGACCCCGCCAGAGCTGTATGGCTTGCAGCATCCACACGGGGGCCAGCGCCAGCAGATAGAAGGACGGCAAGAGCCCGCGAAAGAGGGCCAGCCAGGTCGCGCCCATGCCGAGTAGGAAGCTGCTGGCGATAAAGAGCTTGTTGCCGCGCGGTGTGCAGCGGGCGGCGATGGTCATGCGTCCGGTGGCGCGGTCGCCGGCGGCGTCCTTGGTGTTGGAAAACATGACCACCTGCGCGTGCCACAGCCCGACAAGGAGCGCGCTGATCACCACCTGCGGCGGCGCATCGCCCTTCACCAGCGCATAGGGCAAGAGCACGGTGCCGGTTCCTCCGACAAGGATCACGAGCTCTCCAGCGCCGCGATAGCTGAGCTTAAGACCGTAGGAGTAGTTGACGGCGAGTGTCATCATCGCGGTCATCGTCGCCCACAGCCAGGTCGGCAGCGGCCAAGCCAGCCCCAGGACGGCGACATAGCCCAGCCCGGCGACGGCGGCCAGCAGGTGCACGAAGCGAAAGGCGCTGGGTTCATCGAGGCGGCCTGTGAGGATCGGCTTGTCGACCCCCCAGCGTGTCCCCTCGCGGTGGTTGGCCTGATCGACGCCGTCGCGCACACCGACGATGTCGTCGAGGCTGCAGGTGGCGGCAATGACGGCGATGCCGGCGATCAAGATGCACGCCAAGATGGCCAGGCTGCGGCCATCCTGATAGGCGCTGCGGCCGAGCAGGGCGACCCCGACCCAGAAGCCCAGCCACAGCTCGATGATCTTGAACTTGCCCAGCTCGAAAAATGATCGCAGACGGCGCGACGTGGGGGGCGGTGCGGGCGCGGTCATGATCATCCTGCCGGGCGCAGCATCGAATGTTCCGCGGCCGGACGGGTGTGCATCACTGGGCGCAGGGCGGCCGTGACGAAGTCCTGCACCAGCGCGGCCAGAGCTGGCTGGCTGCGGATGACGGGGGACTCGGCAAGCTCGCGCACGATGTCATCGATGCGCTGCCACACCGCCGAAAGAGCGCCGCCCGCGACGAAGCGATCGATAATTTGGGCAACCTGCACCGGCGAGGTATCGGCGCGTGGCGAAAGCAGCACAGGCAGCAGCCAGGCAGCGTCGCCGGGATGCAGGCGCAGGTGTTCGACGACCAGGGCCGTGACCTTGCCGCACTGCGACAGGTCGCTGCCTGGCTGATCGCGGCCGTTGTCTCCCAGCAGATCCAGGATGTCGTCTTGCACCTGGAACAGCACCCCCAGCTTGCGGCAGGCATCGGCCAGCCCCTGGGCATCCTGCATCGAGCGACCCGCGATCAGCGCCGCCCCCTCAGCCGGCAGCGCGAACAGCGCAGAGGTCTTGCCCTCGACACAGGCGGCGTAGCGCGACCACGACGGCAGCCCCGAAGAGAGCAGCGAGAGCTCGGCCGCCTGGCCCTCGGCGATGTGGCGCGCCGCCCGCGTCATCGTCGCGGTGAGCCCCCAGCGCACGGCATCGGGCACCGGCACTTCGGCAATCGCGGCGTAGCTGAGCGCGATGCACAAGTCCCCGGCATTGATCGCTTGCGCCACCCCATGCCGCGCCCACAGCGACGGTCGACCGCGACGAAAACGATCGCCATCCTCGATGTCGTCGTGGATCAGCGAGGCGTTGTGCAGAAGTTCACAAGCCGCGCCCCAGGCCACACCGTGCGCGGCCGGCGCTCCCTGAGCCACCACCGCCTGCACGGCCAAGCGGGCCCGCAGCCGCTTGCCGCCACTGCCGATGTGCTCCCATGCCAGGCGGCCAAGCTCGCGGTTCGTACTCTCTTCGCAAAGACGACGCATCAGTGCATCGATGCCGCCAAGCTCGGCCGAATGAAGGGGCAAGGGAGGGTTGTCTGAGACGGGCATCATCGAGGGGGCGCACGCTTCCTGCGGGCCAGATCCCTGCCTGCGCAGCGAGCTACGACAACGGCCCAGCGCCGATGGTTCTACTCCGTTCGCCGGGAGCGGTCTACCGGCCTTTATCACTGCCCGCAGCCGGGCGCAGGGGAAGGTCACGGCCGGTGCTTGGGAATGTCCGCCCCCCTCGGCGAGGACTGCCCGACACGCCCCCGCAAGCCCTCACCACGACGCGCAGCGCCCGCCATCCACCCACCGGATTCTCTCCCCATCCGCCACTCGCTGCGCTGGTGAATTAACCCCATCCCGTCGCAGAGCGGGAAATGCCGGTCGGGTTCGGAGCAAGCGATTCTTTTTCTCCGTCGAGGAAGCTTAATCGGCGGGGCGTAAGAACGGCTCCGAAGCCTGTAGGTGGACACACAGGAGTCTGGTGGCTGGTTCCTTTTTCGGGGGCTTGTGGGGGAGCATCGCTGGCCGGGTAGGTGGCCGCATCGCTGCACGTGTACCACCATCCTTGCAGTGCGGGAGGTATGGCGGGATCGCCAAATCTGCTTTGGTGATTTCTTGGCTATGTCGATTGGACAGCAACGGCTTGGGGCACTGTTATCGGACAAACGTACTTGGTGGGAGGCGTGTACTGCATGTTTGCAGAAACGAGAGGTGACCTACTGGGCAGCGCCCGGTGCCGTGGTCCAGGGCCAAGGCTCGCGTCAGCGAATGGCAAGAATGGCGTTTTCCCCTTGGACGGCGAGAAAGATCTCCCCAGTTGGGAGGGCGGCCACGCCAAAGGGAACGTTAAGGCGCCCAGGCAGCATTCCGAGCTTTACGCCCCCTTGCCGGGCGCCACCGGCAATGGTGGTGACTACTGCGTTGGGTAACTGGATCTTGCGAAGGGTGTGTTCTTTGCCATCTGTGACGAAAAGGTTGCCAACGCTGTCAATCGCCACACCATAGGGCCAAGTGAACCGCGCTGTTTCTCCAACACCATCGATACTGCCGCTCATTTGCGCCATGCCGGCAACCGTGGTCACCAGGCCCGTGCGCAACACCACCTTGCGAATGGTTGCGTTAGAGGTGTCCGCGACGTAGAGGTTGCCAGCGCCATCGGGGGCCACACTGTAGGGCCCAT
>DAORCZ010000607.1:0-5538 GCA_035345735.1 Pseudomonadota bacterium
AAGCCCTCTGAGCGCCAGCGCCAGCAAGGAGCGCAGCCGACTTCCCATCACCATTAGCAGCATCGCAGGCACGATGGGGCAACCCTCCGTCCGCGACCCTGTGGTTTCCTCCTCGCCGCTACCCATGCCGAGAACCCTCGGCCTAGCATACCTTGGGAAACGGAATGGCCGCGTTCGTGGCACTAGGCACCAGAATCGGCAGCGAAAATCAGACTCCTGTGTACCTTCCCGCACACCATGAAGCCGACCTAATAGCGCTCCGATTAAGCCCTCTCGACGAGGGCAAAGATTTCTTGGCTGGGATCCTGTCAGAAACGGAATGCGCGGCGACGGGGGCCAGCTTAGTTCTGGGGGATAGCGAACGGGCAGACTTGGGAATCGATGGATAGGTGTAGGGACGAATTGAGGGGGAAGGTCGGAGAGGGGCGTGAGCGATGATGTGCGGTGCGGGGAGCAAGCCTTCCGCGCAGGCATCCGCGAGCTTGCGTGTGCGGCGTACGGGCCAGGAGATCCGGGGGGAGGGTGTGCGCAGCACGAGAGATCGGAATCAGGCCGCGGCGAGCGGCGGAGCGATTAGGCGCTGGCTGTTCGTTTCTTCTGGGCGTAGAAGGCGACCGCGGCCCCGATGGCACAGAAGAGCAAGCCGGCCGACGTCATGGACCACGGTGAATAGTCTTTCACGTCGTCAAAGAGATAGGCTTCGTCCTTCTCTTCGGGCAGAAAGATGACCTTTACCGAAGAGCCAAGCGAGAGCTGTTGGAAGAGTCTGCCGTTGATGTTGACGGACGCTTGCTGGTCGGCTCCGGTGTTGCGCTTGATGGTGAGGCCGTTGAGGATGTCGTCGACGGTCTTCTTCTTTTTGGGAGCCGCCGTGGCCTGCTCATAGGGGATGGCGTCCTTGGTGGCGTAGGCGACGTTGACATAGAAGTTGGTCGATGAGCTGCGGCGGCTGCGACGAGTTTCTTGGTGCTTGTCGGTCACGAAGGCATCGACGACGAGGCCGTGATCGCGCAAGGCGTTCTTCCGCGGCATGTCGACAAACAGGGAGAATCCAGAGAATCCCAGGCCCATGAGGAGTGTGATGATCGCAAGGACCAGGTAGAGGTCGCCTTTGGCTTTTTCGTTCATCTTCTCAGGATACCTTGACCGGTAGCGGAACTGGATCGAGGTCGACGCGGTCTGTGCATCGAGCGACATCCCATCGTTCGCCTACACGCCATTTGAGATGCAGAAGTATCTCAGGGGTCGCCACTCCGTTGCGTTGCCCCTCGTAATGTCGCGGTGGAAATTCTTGTAGGGGCTCTGCGGTGCTGTCATCACCGCTCCCTCCGTAGTCTGCTGTCAGTGGAAATGGGAGAGGGTTAATCGCATCAGACCATCGTCCCCCCATCGCCGACGATCCAGATCTCATTAGGACTTGGGAAGGCGACGGCGCGGAGGGTGCGGGGGGTGAGGTTGGAGAGGGCGGGGTCGGTGACCCAGTCGGCTCCGGTGTAGCGCAGGACGGTGCCCTGTTCGCCGACGGCGAGGGCAGAGCCCACGGTGCGCGACTGGGTGTTGCTGTATCCGGCGAGGCCGTAGAGCGGACGCGCGGTGCGGCCGACGATTTCGAGGGTCCAGTACAGGCCGCCGTAGTGCAGGAAGGTGCCACCTCCGCCGACGGCCCACAGGCTGCTGGAGGAGGAACCGCTGATGGAATAGAGGTTCTGGCGGGTGCCGCTTTCGACTTGGTTCCAGCCGCTGCCGGTGTAGCGCAGGAGAGCCCCGGCATCACCGGCGGCCCAGATGTCGCCGCCACCGATGGAATAGATCGTGCGCAGGCGGGTGCTGACCGGGCTTGCAGTCAGCTGAACCTGGGTGCCGTTGATGAGAGCCGTGATTCCGCGATCACCGACCACCCAAGCCCGGCCATCGTTGTCGATCCATAGGCCATAAAGGGTGTCGGTCGTTGGGAAGGGGATCTTGGTCCAGCTTGTCCCGTCGTAGTGCAGGACGGTGCCGGACTCGCCGATCGCCCAGACGTCGCTGGCGCTGCGACCGGAGACGGTCTTGAGTTCCTGGGCGACTAGGCCGGGGGCGGTCGCGGCGGTCCAGGTGTTGCCCGCCCAGTGAAGGAGAGTGCCCTGGCTGCCGACGGCCCAGAAGTCGTCCAGGCTGACCCCCCACACATCGTTGAGATCGGCAGGGCTGGGGTGTTCGGGGCAAGCCCAGTGATTGTCGCGCAGGCGCAGGACGGTGCCGGCGCGGCCCACGGCGACCAAGCTGTTGGTCGTGTTGCCAGGCAAGATTCCACGCAGGCTGGTGGACAGGGAGACGCGTCGCGGAGCCGCCCAGTAGGTGCCGTTGTAGTGCAGGATTTGGCCATCTCCGACGGCCCAGATGTCAGATGAGGCAAGGCCGGCAGTGCGCAACAGATCCTGGCCTTGCGGGAGTGGATGTTCCCAACAGACCTGGCTGGGACTGCAGACTGAGCTGGGGCTGACGAGATAGAAGATGGTGGTGGTATCGGGGCCAATCGTGACCTCGCAGGTTCCGTCCCGAACCGTGCAGCCTTCGCGCACCGCGACATAGGAACCTCGGTTGCTGTCGTTTGTGACCTCGTGCAAACGGACGGTGGTGCCAAGCGGAAAGGTCTTGGATTTTTCGGCCATGACCAGCGCTTCGATGGGGCAGGTATCGCCGGGCGGATCGGGATTGGGGAAGTCCCAGGAGGTGTCGGCGCTGCCGTCGTTGAGCACGATCTGCGTCGCCCCCTCTCCGGTCTTGCGCACGATCAGCTGGCAACCGACGGCTGCACTGAGCTGAATGATGACGTCGTAGCGCGGCTCGCTGCCCACGGTGAGCTGCGTTTTCCCAGCAAGCGAGGTGCAGCCATCGGGGCCCTGCGCGGTCACGTTGATGCCTAGCTCGCCCTGTGTGCCGCGGGGTAGCCGGGCCTGGAACTGCGACAGGTTGTCGTGCAGGGTCGGCTCCGACCCGTCTTCTGGATGCCCATTGAGGGTCATCGCGACGCGGACGGTTTGGGAGTCAGTCGCCAAGCCGGACAGCGTCACGTAGACGACCGGCTGTTCGACTGAGCCACACGACAAGCCCCACCCCAAAAGAACGAGCCAGAAGATGGCCCGCACACTCGCCCTTGCACGGCATCGCCCGAGTTGCCCCCACGTCATCGTCGGTTCCTTTCTATGACCAAACCCCTGCGCCCCCGGTGCCCGCCTGATTACGGCAGCGCGGCGTGGCCCCCCCACCTACTTGGGAGTGCATGGCGGACAGCCCCCTTGTTGATCATCGCCCAGTGGGCCGAAGCCTCGCAAGGACTCCGCCGGCTCTCCCGCCTGCGCTTTGTGCGATAAGCAAGACGGAGAAGACGCATGCAAAAAAACACACGGGTGCTCGGCGTGGTGATCGGCGGAGCGCTGGCGATCGGGCCAGTGGCCCGGGCGGAGGTCGTCGCGGCGCAGAGCGCGCCGAGCTTTGAGATTGCACAGGGACGAGGACAGGCGACGCTGCTCCTCAACGACAAGACGGGCAGCCCGGAGGCGGCGCTGAGCCGACTGAGCCTGCAGCCAGGAGCGGCGGTGCCCGAGCATGTGCACGAGGGCAGTGCAGAGTTTCTGTACGTGATGAGCGGTGAGATGACGCTGGTCCTGGATGGTCAGAAGCAGATCCTACGAGCCGGTGATGCCGTGCGCATTCCGGCTGGGCACAAACACGCGGGACAGGTTGCGGCCAGCGGTCAGCGGGTCGAGCTTGTGCAGATCTACGTCGGACCCGGACCCGAGGCGCGCTTTCGCGCTGGGAAACCGATCACTCCGCCATCGAAGCCGTAAGTCGGGCTGGCAGGCTCGGTGGCGCAAGCTCGCCGCGCAGGATGCTGCGGGCTCGCATGAGGGCAAAGCCCAGCAGGTTCTGGCCGCGCCAGCGCAGCGGATCCTGCGCATCGGGATGCTGGCGATGCTGGCGGATGCCCCAGACGCAGTCGGTCGGGCTGGCCTCGACGAGGATCTCGTCACCGGTCGTCATTAGATAGGCCCGCAGTGTGCTGTCCTGGCCAAACTTGGCGACATTTCCGACGGTCACGATGTCGAAGCGCTGCTGTCGCCAAGCCGTCTCGTCGAAGTCGCGGACGGTCCGGCCCAGCGCCTTGCACTCCTTGGGCTGCGTCGCGGCGAGGATGGCGATAAGCGCCTCGCGATCGCCAAACAGCCGAGCCTTGCTGGCCATCATCCACTGCTCGGCAAAGCGATACGGCACGCCGTGCAGCGAAAAGGCGCAGGGAAAAAACTGGCTGAACACGGCATCGCTCGGTCGGCCGTCGGGCCGCGCGGCATGGCCGTAGAACAAGCGATAGCGAAACGTGACGCCGCTGCGCACCTGCTTACGTAGGGTCTCCAGATCTAGACAGAGCATGGCCGCCTCCAGTCCACAGCATAGAGCCTGGCTCTGACGGCGAGCGCGCTACCCGTCGCTGGGCTGCCGGATGGACGGCGCTAACGACCGCAGCAGCGCTTCCACTTCTGCCCGCTGCCGCAGGGGCAGGGATCGTTGCGTCCTACGCTGGGCTGGACGCGAGCCGGGGCGGCAGGTGGCGGGGCGGCGTACGACGTCTGCACGTCGCCATCGACGTACACCCAGGCGCCGGCGTCGCGACGAAAGCGGCTGCGCTCGTGTAGCTGACCTTGCCGGCCGGTCAGGCGAAAGCGGGCGATAAACTCGACCTCGCCGGTGGTCTCGGCCTCGCCTCCGCCGACGGTGCGGACGATCTGCAGCCCCAGCCACTCGCTGTGATCTTTCATCAGATCCAGTCGTGATGGCCGCTGTTCGCTGGCCCAGGTGCGCAGCAGATAGGCCGTGTCGCCGGCGACATAGGCGCTGTAGCGCGAGCGCATCAGCGCTTCGGCCGTCGGGGCGGCTTCAGAGCCGCGCACATAGCGCCCGCAGCAGTCGGCAAACACCGTCCCCGTACCACAGGGACAGGCAGCGCGGTCCGCGACTAACCGCAAGGTCCGCCCGGAGCGCGGCAGGTGTAGCTGCCACCGCAGTCGGTGCAGACCAGCGTCGGGTCGCAGTCTCCGTCGGGATTGGCGGGGGTGCAGATGACCCCGTTTTTGCCCAGCAGGCAGGCGCCGCTGAAGCTGTTGCATTGGTTTTTGCACTCGGCATTGCGGGTGCAGGGCTTGCCATCGTCCTGCTTGTCGATGCAAGTGCCATAGATCGTGCTGCAGACAAGCGGAGCGCGGCAGTCGCCATCGTTGCGACAGGGCGTCGAGGTCCCGCCGGGGATGCAGATGCCCGACACGCACTTGCCGCTTAAGCAGTCGCTGTTGAAGTCACAGTAATAGTCGTTGTCGAGCGGACCACACCACGACTTGGTCGGCAGGCAGCGCATGGTGCCCAGCGTGTCGGTGCCGCAGTCGCTGTCGCGGAAGCAGTACTCACCGCGGATGCGCTTCGGCTGGCAGGTGCGGCCATTGCATGCAAGTCCGGTGGCGCAGTCGCTGTCGGCCTTGCAGGCGCAGCCGATGACCCGCGCCCCGG
>DAORCZ010000608.1:0-5537 GCA_035345735.1 Pseudomonadota bacterium
GAACTGGTCGAGGATGACCTGCGCACCGTTCACGAAGTCGCCAAACTGCGCCTCCCAGATCACCAAGCCATCGGGATAGTCGAGGCTGTAGCCGTACTCGAAGCCGAGCACACCGGCTTCGCTGAGCGCGCTATCGATGATGTGGAACACACCCTGCTGCTTGGGATCGTCGCGCAGGTGGGCCAGCGGAATGTAGGGCGTGCCGTTCTGACGGTCGTAGAGCACGGCGTGGCGCTGACTGAACGTGCCGCGCCGCGAGTCCTGACCCGAGACGCGCACCAACACCTTGTCGGCGAGCAGCGAGCCAAAGGCCAAGTGCTCGCCCATGCCCCAGTCCAGTGCGACATCGCCACGACCCATCGCGGCCCGCTGCTGCAGCAGGCGCTCGATCTTGGGGTGCGGCGTAAAGTGCGGCGGCAGCGTGGTGATGCTGCGCGCGACTTCCTGCAGACGCTCCTTGGGCACCGAGGTATCGACGTCGGGAACGCTGGCGTCGGTCCCGCCGCAGTAGCCGGCCCACACACCGGTCATCCACTCGACGCGTGGCCGCTCGCCCTTGTTGCGAGCGAGGCGCAGCTCTTCTTCCAGCGCCGCGTTCTTGCGGGCGATGATCTCGGCGACATCGCTCTCAGCGACGACGCTGCGGGCCACCAAGCTGCTCGAATAGAGCTGCCGCTCCGACGGCTGGCGCTCGATCTTCTGGTACATGAGCGGCTGGGTGAAGCCCGGCTCGTCCGATTCGTTGTGGCCGTAGCGACGGAAGCACACCATGTCGATGACGACATCGGTGTGAAAGGCCTGGCGATAGGCCATGGCTAGCTGCGTCGCGTACACCACCTGCTCGGGATAGGCGCCGTTGACGTGGAAGATCGGGACTTCCAGCATCTTGGCGATATCGGTGCAGTAGTGCGTCGAGCGTGAGTCGGTGGGGTTGGTGGTAAAGCCAATCTGGTTGTTGATGATGATGTGCAGGGTGCCGCCGGTGCGGTAGCCCTCAAGGCCCGACAGATTCAGCGTCTCTGCGACGAGCCCCTGCCCTGCGAAGGCGGCATCGCCGTGAATCAGGACGCCGAGGACGCGCTGCCTGCCGACATCACCGTGACGACGCTGCTTGGCACGCACGCGACCAATCACCACCGGATCGACGGCTTCGAGGTGGCTGGGGTTAAAAGCCAGGGACAGGTGCAGCTTGTGCCCGCTCTGCGAGCGCACATCCGTCGAGTAGCCCATGTGGTACTTGACGTCGCTGGAGCCCATCACCGACAGCGGATCAAGGTCGTCGAACTCGGCGAAGATCTGCCGCGGGCTCTTGCCTAGAAGGTTCGCCAGCACATTGAGCCGGCCGCGGTGGGCCATGCCCAGCACGATCTCCTCGACGCCGGCTTCCCCGGCAAACTCAACGAGGAAATCGAGCAGCGGGATCAGCGCCTTGCCGCCTTCGAGCGAGAAGCGCTTCGCACCGACGTACTTGGTATGCAGAAACTGCTCCAGTACCTCGGCTTCGATCAGCCGGTCGAGGATGCGGAGCTGGGCCGTGCGGTCGTCGACGAAACGATTTTCGAGTGGCTCTAGGCGCTCCTGCAGGAAGCGGCGACGAGCCGGGTCGGTGATGTGCGCCATCTCGACGCCGAGATGCTGGCTGTAAGCGCGCTGCAAGCGGGTGTGCAGGTCGCCCAGCGTCGGCTGTTCGCCCGCCCGAGCCCCAAACCACAGGCCGCCCGGCGCCGGCCGGTCCAAGTCCTGTGACGACAGCCCGTGGTTTTCGGGCAGCAGATCCGGGTGGCCGATGGGAGCCGACAAGCCCAGCGGATCCAGCTGCACCGCCAAGTGGCCGTGACAGCGATACGCCTCGATCAACGAGCGGGCCGCAAAGGCGAGCTCGGGCACGCCGGCAGGCACCGACAGCGACTCGAGGGCCGCGCCCGCACCACCGCCGGACTTCGGCGCGGCAGGAGTCGCAGGACCAGGCAGGACGGCACCGCGCAGAAGCGCCGCGAGAGCGGGATCAACGCTCTTGGGATCAGCGGCGTAGCGGGCTTCCAGTTCTTCGATGTAGCGGAGATTGGCGCCGAGAGCGGCGACCAGGGACCAGTCAGCAGGTTCGAGGCTCATGGGTTTCTATGGGGTCGCTGACGACAGCGATGGAATGCAGCATAAACCTTGTGCGCGCGCGGGGGAACCTCTGTGTGTAGGACGCTCTGGCGCCGTCCGCGAACAGGCCTTGCCGGGGCGGTTCTAGCCGCGGGCACAAGCTGGCAGCCCCGGTGGAAAAGCGCAGCAAATTCAGGGGTTCAGCGCCCCCCAGGAGGCCGGGCCGCCCGCTCGATGATGTCGAGGGCCAACCGTCGCCGCGGTGCCCGATCTGCAAGCTCGCCGTCCTCGATGACGTGATACCCACGGAGCCACGGGAGGTATTCCAAGCGCAGCTCACTCGAAGGCCGAATGAAGACAGCGAAGAGATCCGCTTGTTGGGCCAGTTCTTGAATCAGGCGGGCGGGCACGTGGCACTCGCCGTGGGTGATGATGTACAGCGTCTGTCTCTCGCCGCCGGGCGTTGATGTGGGGCTCGCACTCTGCGTGGGGCGACGCTGTTCGCGCAGGAGGTCGGAAAACACGCGCTGATAGTTGCGACCGCGGCTAGATCGAAAGCTCAGCAGCGATAGCAGGGCGCCGGTCTCGTGGCCCGCCAAAAGCGGCTGCGCTTCAGACAGGCGGCCATCAAAGAAGCGCAGGCTGACCCGCCGGCGAGCGGCCAGGCGCTGCCCGAGGGCCCAGGCCAGTCCGCGAGCGAAGATCTGGCGCAGACCGCGCATCGAAGCCGAGGCGTCGATCAGAATCTGCAGCGCTCCTGGCCGCTCCTCGCGGGGGCGCTCGCGACCGTAGTACAGCGCTTCGCCGTCGGATAAGCGATGCAGAAAGAGCGTGTCATCAAAGACCAGCTCGCTGCCAAGCAGGGAATCGAGAGAGCCGCGTCGCTCGATTGAGGCGAGGCCTCCCACCGGGTAGAGCTGCCCTTGCTCACTCCGTCGCGGCTCGAAGACCGCCGGCAACAGATCCTGCGAGAAACGGACGATGTCGCGGACGTCCGCTGCTTCGTCGGACAAGACGCCAAGCAGGTCGGGGATGGCCAGCGCCGCGCCCTCTCGAACCGCGAGCAGCCCCTGCCCTGCCGAGCCCGGCCGCTCCTTGACCAAGAAGCGCAAAGTTGCCGGATCGATCAGCTCGACCTGCGTCAGCAGTGACAGGCGCTGTTCGACAAGAAAGGCTTGAAACCCCGACGCCACGCGCAGCCGAGGGGCGGCATCCACCTCGGAAGCGAGGGCGGAATAGTGCACGGGCAGAGGATAGGCCGCGGCCGTGAGCGGTAGCTCGCCTTCCGGGATGCTTGGACCTCGGCTGGCATAGCGACGCGCGAGTGGCCCCAGGAGCTGGGCGAGCAGGACGACGAGGAGATCCTCACGCTCGCCGAGGCCGGTCTCAGCGATGGCCGTGGCGCTCTCCAAAAGCTCGCGGCAGAGGTCGCGATACGCCCCCGCCGAACCGGGAGCACCGGTCGGCAGCAGCGGCTCCACCTGGCGCTCGGCGCTGGGAAGGGAGAGCACCCAGCCGAGGTCATGGGTGACAAACAGCGGCACCGTGATGCCAAGTCCCATGAGCCGGTTATGCCAAGCTGCTGCCGTTGCCGCCGGAGCCGGTCGTACCGGCGCCAGGACTGCCAGAGCGAGAGACGTGCGGTGATAGAGCGTGGGATCGAGGCGGGGGGGAGAGAGCGGGCTGGCGGGCGCCACGTCGAACTGCGAGGGGCTACTTCTTGCCCTTGCTGTCGCCCTTTTTGGCCTCGTCGGGCACTAGGCCTTCGGGCAGATCGACTTCCGTGGAGACCTTGTACGGCTCCATCTTGGGTGGCTTGGGCGGGGCTGGTGGCTTATCGCCGCCTTCCCCCTTGTCGCCCTTGCCTTCACCCTTGCCGCCTTCACCCTTGTCGCCCTTGCCGCCTTCGCCCTTATCGCCCTTGTCGCCCTTATCGCCCTTGCCGGGCAGAGCGCTCTTGGCGCCATCTTTGCCCCCGACCGAGACGGCCGCGCCGGCTCCCAGGCCCGAGACATTGATGTCGACCTTGACGGTGGGCGGCTCCTTCTTCTTGGCCGGCGGCTCGGTCTCCCAGACTAGGCCGAGGGCCACCAGCACCGTATGGCCCGGGCTGGAGTCCGTCAGACCGTAGCCGTACGCCGCGGTGAAGAAGGTCTTGTTGGCCTTGGCTCGTCGCAAGCCGACGGTCCAAAAGAGCGGGCTGTTGGTCGCCAGCTCGCTACCGACCGAGAACGAGCCGATGAGCTCGGTCGTGATGTACAGGCCATTGTCCGGCGACAGAGCGCCCGAGGCCCCGACGCCCCACATGATGTGGTTGCCCAGGCCAAGTACACGCTGCTCGCAGACCGGCGTGTTGTTCGTCGTCATGTTCATGCCGGTGCCGGGCATGGTGGTGCCCATCATCGGCATCATCATCATCTGCTGGTTCTGGCGCTCGATGATGGCTAACTCGTCGGCAGTACACGGGCGGGTGGTGCCAGCGATGATGGCGCCGATGTTGCCCGCGATATGCAGCCGCTTGCTGAGCAGCTTGGGCATATCGATGATGATGCGCGGATACCCGCTGATGTTGCCCGCGCCGAAGGCCGATCCTGACGTGGCGGTCTGAAAGCCCAAGCCCAGCGAGAACGCCACCTGCGGACCGGCATCGGGCAGGTGCATGTTGATCTTGCCGAGCAGACGCAGGTCGCCGATGGCCGCCTTGCTAAGCTGCAGGCCGCCGCCGTCCTGATACAGCACGAAGGGCATGGCGGCACCTAGCTCGACCCAGCCAGCGATCGACACCAGGGCCGCCGCGTGCAGCGTGAAGCGATTCTGAATCAGCTGGTCGGCGCTATCGCGACCCAGCGGATCGCGTCCGTAGATGCCGGTGCCGCGAATGTGCAAGCCAAAGTCGCCGATTGGGCTGTGCTCAACAAAGAACCCGTCCTTCCAGCTGTTCGCCGGGAAGATGGGGAGCGAGCGACGTGCATCGATGACCACCGGACCACTGCCTGTCGTCGTGGTCGGTGTAGTGGGGACTGGGTCGGCAGCCAGGGCAACGCTGGACCAGGCCGCCATGGCGGCCACGCCACCGGCCAACGCCCGCCACCCCGGGGTCTCCGAAAAGTAGTTTGGTATCCGAGAATTACACGTCGCCATTCAGCAAACGCCTCCGCAGGTATGAGGGTAAGGGCTGGCGGGGATCTCCGTCAATAAGTCTCGCAGAGTCGCAGGCCACGCGCTGCCATCCGGGCCGGAATGCCCGCAGCCAGGGCCGCAGATCTGCGGGATTGCTTCTAACTCTCAGGCGAGTACGATCCATCTCCGTCCCCGTCTTTCGTCGCCGTCTATCGTTGCCCTATTGGGGCCTTGCAGGAGATCAGCGTGCCCGACAGCCGCACCGACTACGGTGAGTATGCCGCGTTGCAGTGGACGCGCACGCAGCTCTGCCGTCAGCTGCGCGA
>DAORCZ010000609.1:0-5520 GCA_035345735.1 Pseudomonadota bacterium
CGAAGCAGACACTGCTTCAGATACCTTGACGGGTCGCCTCATATCAGGAGTCCACATGCGATCGCCTCTCTCGGAAAGCGCGCTGGCGCAGCTCTTCACCGAAGCACGCAGCCACCACCACTTCCGCCCCGACCCAGTCTCAGACGAGACCCTGCACACGCTGTACGAGCTCTGCAAGTGGGGGCCGACGTCGGTCAATTCCAACCCTGCTCGCATCCTTTACATCCGCAGCGCAGCGGAAAAAGAGCGGCTGGTGCCGCATCTTCTGGGCTCGAACGTCGAGCAGGTGCGCGCCGCGCCGGTCGTGGCCATCGTCGCGTACGACGCGCACTTTCTGGATCAGATCACCCGCCTCTTTCCTGCCGTCGACGTCCGGCCCTACTTCGCCGGCAACGAGGGGCTGATCCATGACACCGCCTTCCGCAACAGCACGCTGCAGGGCGCCTACTTCATCATGGCGGCCCGCGCCCTGGGGCTCGACGTCTGCCCGATGTCCGGCTTCAACAACGCCGGCGTCGATGAGGCGTTCTTTCAAGATCGCGGCTGGCGGTCCAACTTCCTCTGCACCCTCGGCTACGGCGACGAGACCCGCCTGTTCCCGCGCGGCCCCCGCCTCAGCTTCAGCGAGGCCTGCGACATCGTCTAAGCCAGGACTGCGCCGGTCGCCATCGTTTAGCCGTTCAGCGCAGAAATCGACCGGCCTTGGCGGTCAAGAGCTTGATCAGCTCGGGCTGCATGTAGTCGTAGTCATCCGGGATATCGAGGCAGACCACTTTCTTGCCGCGCAGATACGGTTTGAAGCGGGCCTGGAGCTTGCTCTTGTGCACTCGCTCCATGACGAAGATGATCGTCGCCCACTCCAGCTGCTCGACGGACAGTGGCACGGCCGCATGGCTACCTAGCCCAGCCGAGTCGGTCTCGACTCCAGGCCAGCTGGCAAAGACGTGCTCAGCGGTGGGACTGCGAAGCTTGTTCTGACTGCAGAGGAAGAGCGCGCGCTGCATGGCTAGCCCCGCGCATCCAGGCGGTGGGCGGCGGTCGGGCAGCGACAGGTTATCACGCGGCAGGGGGGACGTTCCATGGAGCACGCGGGGGGCAGAGCCCGATGGGCCGAGCGCCCCCGCGCATCGGCTAAGGCGCGTACTGCAGGATGGTCCCCATCGGACCGACGGCCCAGGCGGTGCTGCCAGTGCCCCAGATGCCGTTGAGATTCTGCGAGCAGCCGCTTACCTGCGGGCTCCAAGCGGTGCCGTTCCAGGTCAGGATGGTGCCGTTGGCTCCGACGGCGATCAGCCGGCTGGCACTGCTGCCCCACAGCCCGTAAAGCGACTGCGTCGTGCCGCTTACCTGCACCGCAAAGCTGCCGCTGCTGTAGCGCAGCAGCGTGCCGCCTTCGCCCACCACCCAGAAGTTGCTGCTGTCAGTTCCCCATAGCGCCGTCAGCGAGGTCACGGCGCCCGTCGGCACCTGCGTCCACGTCGTGCCATCAAAGTGCAGCGCGGTGCCGGCGAAGCCGACAGCCCACAGATCATTGGCGGCGCTGCCCCACACGCCGTACAGGCTGTAGGTGACGGGGACGGTCGCCGGCGTCCAGGCGGTGCCATCGAACTGCAGCAGCGTGCCGCCAGCACCGACCGCCACCACGCGATTGGCCGCGGTGCCGAAGACGCCGTGGAGGTTCTGCACCGTGCCGCTTACCTGCGTCGTCCAGGCCGTGCCGTTCCAGTACTGGATGGCGCCACCGATGCCGACCGCCCAGACGTTGCGCGCATCGCTGCCCCACACCGCCATCAGCGTGCGGCTGGCTCCGCTGGCCTGCGGGGTGAAGCTGCTGCCGTTCCACTTGAGGACCTGGCCGGCATCACCGACCACCCAGATGTTGTTGGGATCGCTGCCCCACACACCGTTCTGGCCAGCCAGCGATCCGCTCGAACGCGACGAAAACCCGGTGCCGTCGTAGCGCAGGATCGCGCCGTTATTGCCGACCGCCCAGACGTCGCTGGCGCTGCTACCGCCGACGCCGTTTAGGCCCATGCTGGTGCCGCTGCTGACGGTGCTCCAGCCGGTGCCGTCGTAGCGCAGGATCACGCCAAGCTCGCCGATGGCGTACAGGTTGTTGGCGGCGCTGCCCCAGATGCCGCGCAGGTAGGCGGTGCTGCCGCTGGCCTGAGCTGCCCAGGCCGTTCCGTCCCACTTGAGGATCGCGCCGAACAGGCCGACCGCCCACACGTTCTTGGCGTCGGTGCCCCAGATGCTGCGCAGGTAGGTGATCGTGCCGACGGTCTGCGCCGTCCAGGCCGTGCCGTCCCACTTAAGAATCGTGCTGTTCTGACCGACCGCCCACACATTGTTGGCGTCGGTGCCCCAGAGGCCGCGCAGGTAAAAGGACGAGCCGCTGGTCTGGGTCGCCCAGCGCGTGCCGTTCCACTTCACGATCACGCCGCCGGCTCCCGCCGCCCAGACGTTGCTGGCATCGCTGCCCCACACCGCCGACAGGTTCGCCGTCGTGCCGCTGGCCTGCGCCGTCCAGCCCGTGCCGTTCCACTTGACGATGGCACCGTTGACTCCGACAGCCCAGACGTTGTTGGCGTTCAGCCCCCAGACGGCAAGCAGGTTCTCGGTCGTCCCGCTGGCCTGGGGCAACCAGGTCGAGCCGTTCCACTTCAAGATCATGCCGAAGTCGCTGACCGCCCAGGCGTTGTTGGCATCGGCGCTCCACACCCCGCCGAGGAAGTTGCCCTGCGGCAGTGGATTGCGCCAGCACCAGCCCCCGGACGAACAGACTCCGACCGGCAGCCCAACCGACAGCGTGGCCTGGGCCCGCAGGATCGAATAGCTGGCGCTCACCGTCGCCTGTCCCTTGGCTTTGCCGGTCGCCACACCCGCCGCGGTGATCGTTGCCACGCCGGTGGCCGGCGCGATGTCGGTGACGCTCCAGGTCGCCATCGCTGTGACATCGACGGTCGCACCGTCGGTGTAGCTGGCCTGCGCCTTGAACGCCTGCGTACCGGCGACCGCTATCGAAACGATCGAAGGCACGATGCTGAGGTTGCTGAGCACCGCCGGCGTGACCATCAGCGTGGCGCCCGCGCTCTTGCCCATGTGTTCGCCGCGGATCAGCGCCTGCCCGACGCTGCGGCCCTGAGCGACACCCGCGGCATTCACCGCCGCGACATCGACCCCGACCACATCGAGGCTGGTCCACACGCTGCTCGCCGTGACATCGCGGCTTGAGCCATCGCTGTAGGTCGCGGTCAGCTTGAAGGCCTGGCTCAGCCCCTTGGCTACCCCCGCGGTCGGCGGCGAGATCGCCACGCTCAGCAGGGTGGCCGGCTTTACCTCCAGCGTTGTGGTGGCGACGGAGCCGCGATGCGCCACGTCGATGCGCGCGATGCCCACCGCGTTGCCCTTGGCCACACCCAGCGCATCGATCGACGCGACGCCGACCCCGCTGACATCGCTGGCGCTCCAAGCGGCCAGCGCCGAGACATCCTGCGTCGTGCCATCGCTCAGCCGCGCGGTCGCGGTAAACGCCTGCGTCAGGCCCTTGGCAATTGCCGGATTGCTCGGCGCCACGGAAAGCGCGACGACAGACGCCGGGCTGACCGTCAGCGTCGTCTCCGAGAGCTGTCCGCCGTACTCCGCGCTGACCTTGGCCTTGCCCACCGCTTCGCCAAGCGCCGTGCCGCCGCCATCGATCGAGGCAACGCCGCTGCCCATCACATCCATGACCGCCCAGTCACATAGCGCGGTCACATCCTGCACCGTGCCGTCCGATAGCGTGGCGGTGGCGGTGAAGCTCTGCGCGGTGCCCTTGGCGATCGTCACGTCTTGCGGCTGGATAACCAGCTTGACCACGCTGGCTGGCGTCACCTCCATCGTCGTCGAGCCGCTGGTCAGGCTGTAGCGCGCCGCGATGCGCGACTTGCCGATGTTCTTGCCCGTCGCCAGACCGGCCGAGGTAATCGTCGCCACCCCCGTCCCCAGCGTGTCCCTGACCGACCACGAAGACAGGCTGGTCACATCCTGCGTCGTGCCATCGGTCATCGTCGCCGTCGCGCGAAACTGCTGCGTCGTGCCCTTGGCCACCTTGGGCAGCGTCGGTGAGACCGACACCGAGCGCACCGCCGCCGTCGTGCCGTGAATCGGTGTCGAGACCCGCAGGCCATCGAGCTCGGCGCGGACCACGTAGCGCCCGGCACCGGGGAGCTCGATCAGGCCAGCCGCCGAGGCGGGGAAGCTCTCGCCCGACTCCGCGAGCAGGCTCCAGCGAGCGGCAGCGGTGACATCGCGCACGCGACCATCTGCGCCAATGACACGCAGTGAAAACGCTTGGCCGGTGCCGCCTGCGATCTGTGGGTTCGATGGCGACAGCACAAGCTGGCCGCCCGCAGGCAGGGTCGCAAGCTCAGGTAGCTGCGGGCCAGAGGCCGGCTCACCGCTGCACTGCACCAGCGCAAACAGCAGCCCGATCAGCGACGCAAAGCGAGTCGCGGCGGACCGCCAACCAAAGGGACGGACGGGGGACGTTGGACGTGACATGAATTCCTCGTGTGACAGGGATCGATGGGGTGCGACAGGGATTGATAGGGATTGATAGGGATCGACAGATCGCAGGCAGGAAGAGACGTGCAGGCTAGCGCGCGTTCGGCCCCGAGTCGCGCTGCACCACCGTGTCGCCCAAGAACTCCGGCGAGCGCTCGGGATGATCGGCGTTGTAGTGCAGGCCGCGGCTCTCGCGCCGCCGCTGCGCGCAGTCGATGATCAGGTGAGCGCAGAGCGCCAGGTTGCGTAGCTCCAGCAGATCGGCGGTGACTTTGAAGTCCCAGTAGTACTCGCGGATCTCTTCGCGGATCAGCTCAATGCGGCGACGGGCGCGCTCTAAGCGACGATCGGTGCGGACGATGCCGACGTAGTTCCACATCAGGCGCCGCACCTCGTCCCAGTTCTGCGTGACGACGACGGCTTCGTTGGGATCGCGGGCATCGCCAGAGATCCACGGCGTCACCTGCGGTGGGAATTCCACCTTCGCATCCCGCACGACATCGGCGGCGCGCTGGCCCATCACCAGCCCTTCGAGCAGCGAGTTGCTGGCCAGCCGACACGCGCCATGCAGCCCAGTCATCGCCACTTCGCCGATGGCAAGAAGGCCCGCCACGCGCGTCCGTCCATCGACATCGGTCACCACCCCACCGCAGGAATAGTGCGCGGCCGGCACGACGGGAATCGCCTGCTTGCGCATGTCGATGCCGAGCTCCAGGCAGCGCGCAAAGATGGCCGGGAAGCGCTCGCTTAGAAACTCGGGCGGCAGGTGGCGCATGTCCAGCACCACGTGCTCATCACCGGTGCGCTTCAGCTCAAAGTCGATGGCGCGGGCCACGACATCGCGCGGGGCCAGCGACTTCATGGGGTGATAGCGCTCCATAAACGTCTCGCCGCTGCGCAGCTTCAGCACGCCGCCCTCGCCGCGCAGCGCTTCCGAGATCAGGAACGACTTGGCCTCGGGGTGATACAGGCAGG
>DAORCZ010000610.1:0-5510 GCA_035345735.1 Pseudomonadota bacterium
GGACTGGGACACTTATCGCCAAAAGGCGAAGTGGCGCATGCTGCCAGGTCTTTACTAGGGGGGATGGTCAGCGAAGAGGCGAGCGGAAAAGAGAACGGGTGGTTCGCTATTCGCTGAAGTCGTTGCCCGAGCGCGGCTCGGACTCGGGACCGGGGGCGGCATCGGGCAGGCCGGCGACATCTTTGCGACCGCTGCGGGCGACCAGGCGGCCCATGTCTTCCAGCTCTAGCGCGGCGGCGCGGCGCAGGAGACCCATGTGGATCGAGATGCCCTCCTGCGCGGCCAAGAAGGCGGCCCGCAGGGCGACGTTTTTGATGTAGCCGCCGGAGATCTCGTAGTCGTTGGCCAGCGCGCGGAAGTTGATGTTGCGGGCCGAGGGCGCCTTGGTCGGCAGCATCGAACGCCACAGCCGCTCGCGCTCCGGCGGCTCGGGAATCTGCAGGTGCAGGTGCAGGGTCAAGCGACGCTGCAGCGCTTCGTCCAGCGAGGCCTCTTTGTTGGTGGTCATGACCACCACGCCGCTGTAGTGCTCTAGCCGCTGCAGCAGGTAGTTCACGGCCAGGTTGCCGTAGCGATCGTTGCTGGTCTTGACCTCGGTGCGCTTGGCGAACAGCGAGTCGGCTTCGTCGAACAGCAGCACGGCGTGCGCGCGCTCAGCTTGATCAAAGACGCGCGACAGCTGCTTTTCCGTCTCGCCAACCCACTTGCTGACCACCTGCGCCAGATCGACCTGATAGATGTCCAGGTCCAGCTCTTGCGCGATGATGCCGGCGAGCATCGTCTTACCGGTGCCGGGTGGGCCCGAGAACAGCGCGATCATGCCCTTGCCGTAGCCGAGGCGCTGTCCGAAGCCCCAGTCGGCGTAGACGCGGGTGGCGTGCTTGCTGCGACCGATGAACTCACGGATGCGATCGGTGTCCTCGGCAGGGAGCACCAGATCTTCCCACTTGGCGACGACCTGGATGCGTCGCGCCATGTCACCTAGCTCGTTGCGCAGGCGGCGATCGATGCCGCGCCGCACTTCGTCGTGCGAGATGACGCCGGTCTGGTTCAGCTCGGCGAGCTCCACCGCCTCGCGTCCGGTCTCGTGGATCTCGCCGGCGGTCAGGTGGAAGGCGCGGGCCAAGCTGTCGATCGCCAGGTCGCTGCCGCGTCGTGCCGCGGGCAGCGCGATCTCCCAGATCTTGCGGCGCGTCGGTTCGCTGGGCAGGGACAGCTCGACCTCTTGCAGCGAGCGCTCGAGCTTGAGGCGCGGCGGCGTCGACGACTCGACACCGAGGATGATCTGCGACGGATAATCGGTGATGCGCTTCATCAGCTCTTTGGCGTTTTCCGCCAAAAGATCAGCGCGCAGAGGTCCGATGTAAAGCAGCGCCCCGCGCAGCAGCGCCTCGCGCTGGGCTCGCCGCAGAAGATCATCCAGCGTGCCTTGCTCGACCCGGTTTGGATCAAACGTCAGCAGCTGACGGCCGGCGTAGGCCGCGATGCGGGTAGCGGCCTCGCGCTTGCCGACGCCCCGCTGGCCATAGAGCAGCAGCCAGGGCATCTGCGAGATATGACCCAAGCTGCGAGCATGCGCCGCGGAATCGCAGATCTTGCTGATGCGCATCGCGACCGCTTCGTCGAGCGCTAGGCCCGACAGGTTGGCTTCGCTGCGTCGCAGCTCGGCACAGCGGGCGAGCGCTGGAGCCAGATCACCACGCCCGGTCAGCACCGACAGCACGTCAAAGGTCGGCATCAGCGCGCGATAGTTCATCGAGCTGTACGACTCGATCGAATCGGGCGGCAGGACCTGGATCATGCGCCACAAGAGGAGCGGGCGCTCGGGATCGATGGCATCGAGCAGTGACAGGCGCTCGCTGCGCTTGAGCTGATAAAGCTGCGCGACGAGAGCTAGATCGACACCGCGGCGGGCCGGCGAGCCGCGCAGCAGCGTAAAAACATCGCTCAGTGGCGCGTCGATATGCGGAGCCAAGGAGACGACCAAGGTCTCGACTTCGAGCGGGGTGAGGCGCAGGTTTTCCGCCATGCGCCCGATCGGTGCGGTGCGGCGCAGGCTCTGCACCACCGCTTCCGCGTCGGTTAGCGACTGGCCGATCTCCAGCTCGTCGAGCGGGCCGGTGCTGTTGGTGCCGCGGGCACTGCGGCGAGCAGTGAAGATGCCTTCGATCTCAGCGAGCGCGGGGTTGTCAGGCAGCGGTCGCAGCTGGGCACGCTGGTACTGCCGCAGACAGCGCTCGGCGACAAGCCAGATGCGGTTCAGCTCGGCGTTAAGCCACTGCTCGGCTAGCTGGCGCTCAACCTCGTGGGCCGGGGGGGACTGAGGACCGCTCATGTCTATGCTTCGCTCTCTCGGGGTCGATAGGGAGGGGGCTGCGGCTCACTGCCGGGGAGGCGCTCGGGGGTGGCGCGGCTCTGGCCGAGGAGCGAGACCTCGCGGCGCAGCGCCAGCATGGCATCGGCTCCACCGCGGCCGCCGAAGCCGCTGCCTTTGACGCCGCCGAACGGGAGGCGTCCAGACGGGGCAGCGGTGCCGCGGTTCCAGAACAGCGATCCGGCGCGCACTTCCTCGGCAAAGCGCTTCCAGCGCAGGGGCGAGGCGGTGAACATGGCTGCACACAGGCCATAGGGTCCGCTGTCGCAGAGCTGCAGAGCGTCGTCGATATCGACGACAGGGTAGATCGCCAGATCCGGCCCCAAGAGCTCTTCGCGCTGGTATGGCGAGGCCGGCTGGCGCTGCCGGATTAGGTGCAGGCTGGGGCTGACGAAGTAGCCGCGGGACAGCGGACCACCGAGGCGCTTTGCGGGCCGCAGGGCCTCGGCACCGGCGCTGGGGGCGGCGGCACAGCTGGCCAGGAAGGCCTCCATGCGGGCAGCTGACAGCATCGGTCCCATAAACGGTTCATCGCTGCCGCCAGCCGGGGCGCTGGCCAGCGTGGCGGCGACGTGGATGGGCAGACCGACGCGCAGCGAGTCCAGCTGGCCCAAGAGGAGATCGGTGAAATGCGGCAGCACCGCCTCATGCACCAGCACCCGGCTCGTCGCTGTACAGCGCTGCCCCGTCGAAAGCATGGCCGAAGTCGCGACCTCATACGCTGCCGCTTCTAGATCCGCGTCCTCCATGACGATGGCCGCGTTCTTGCCTGATAGATGCAGCACCAAGGTGAGGTCGTAGCGATCGGCGACGGCTTGTCGCAGGCGATGGCCAGCAGCGGCGCGGCCGGTGAAGACGACGCCGTCGATCTGTGGGTGGGTCGCCAGCTCGAACCCGACCGCGTCATCGCCCTGCACCATATTGAAGACGCCGGGCGGCAGGCCTGCCCGCCAGGCGATCTCGGCATAGCGTTGTGCCGAGGCGGGGCAGAGCGGGCTGGGCTTCCACACCACGCTGTTGCCGGCCAACAGCGCCGCGACGATGTGCGTGTGGCCGGTGGCAAGCGGCAGCATGGCGGGGCTGATCACCGCCACGACGCCCAGCGGCAAGCTGCGAACCCGTCCTGGCAGATCCTCGGGGCTGCGATCGGCCAGCACGGACTCGGCCGAGGCGCTGAGCTGGTCGATGCGGCCAATCAGTCCCTGCACCTCGCGCTGGCATTCCCAGGCGGGTCGGCCGGTCTCGCGCAGCAAGCACAGCGACAGGTCGGCGGCCGAGCGGGCGAGCTCGACGCGCAGGTTCGACAGGGCTCGCACGCGGGCGGCGACGCTGTCTTGGCCCCAGGGGCGAGCGGCGCGGGCGGCGATGACCACCGCTTCGCTGACATCCTCGACGCCGAAGGGAAAGGTACCCAGCACGTCGTCGGGGTCAGCAGGCGAGCGGCTGAGCAGCTCACCGCGGAGCGTCACCGGCGGAAAGAAGCGCTCGCCACTGAGCCGACCGCGTCCGGCGATCGGTCCCCCGGTGCGAGCGCTCATCGCGAGCCCTCACCCTTTTTGTCCTTGTCGGTCTTGGCGGGCGACAGCGGATCTCCGACCCCGGCCAGCTCGCCGCGGCGCCGTCGGCCGGTCCAGGCATCCAGCGAGGCATCCACCGCATCAGCGGCCGCACCAGCTGGGCTGTCGAGCACATCGAGATCGGCGGCCACGATCGCGGAGTCGGGCAGGAAGTCCGCGTCCATGCCGTCTTGGTACATGTCGGCGATCTGCGCCCCCTTCTGCGCGACATCGCGGGAGGTCTGGCGCACATCGACTTGCAGCGTCGTCGGTGGTTCTTCTTCGCCGTCTTCCTCTTCGCTGCGGCGCTCGGCGTAGTGCTGAAACAGGCGCTCGGCCGACTCTTGGGCCAAAGATCCATCCTGGCGTAGCTCGGCCTGGATGTGCGGCGCCGGCTCGGGGGCTGTGACCATGGCCTGCAACAGCGCGGCGTTGCGCGAGGCTTCATCGTCCCGCTCGCGGATCGCCATGCTCTGGTGGAGGGTGGATTCCTCCTGCTTTGCCGGTTGGGCAAAGACATCCTCTTCCGCACGCTTCTGCTCTTCGAAGCTAGACATGCTGAGTGCCGACAATACTTCTTCTGAACTATCGCTTACTTCGGCGAGGAATTCAATCGTCGCTCGGGCCGTCGCTGCGTAGCGCGTTCGGAGGTCTTGCTGGGTTGTGTGGGATGCGCCGGGCAGCGCTGTTTCTTTTGCGGATGTCGCGTCGCGAGCGCGCTCTGCGTCGTTGCCGCGGGCCTGACCCGCGCTCGTGCTATCGTGCTTGGGCGCTGTGTATTGGGGATCCACACAGCGAAGGAGGTACGGTATGCGAACCGTGATGTGGCCCGGGGGCTGGCCGCTGCGCTTGGCCTTGTCGCTGCGCTCCCGTCAGTTGTTGCTGCTCGGCATCGTCGCGGTTGTCGGCGCGCTCAGCCTGCCAGGCTGCGTCTTTTTCCAGCTGCGGGACGAGCTTGCGCGGACTCAGAAGGGGCTGGTTGAGACCAACGTGCAGCTGGCCTCGGCGGAGAAGGTGATCGGCGAGGCGAATATCGGTCTTTCGCAAAAGACCGTGCCCGCCATGACCGAGACCACGCAGGCAATTCGCGACACCAAGTCGAGCCTGGATGGGGCGGCTGCGCTGCGCGATCCAATGCAGGCGATGAACACTGAGCTGGCCGCGATGCGCACCGAGATGGCGGCGCTCAAGACGCAGATGGAGAAGACGGCGGCGCTAGGTCCGGCGATGACGCGGCTGTCTGAACTGCGCGAGCCGATGACCCGCCTGGCGAGCTTGGAGGGGGCGATGTCTCGCGTCGCTGAGCTGCGCGATCCGATGACCGGGCTGCAGGGTCTAAAAGATCCGATGCAGCAGGTCGCCGCGCTGCGCGAGCCCTTGACGACGACCGGCCAGCTGGTGCCGCCGATGCAGGATCTTTCGGGTCAGCTGCGTGAGCTACGAGGCCTGAACCCGACAGGTGGCCTGTCGCTGGGGCTGCTTTTGGGTCTGGGCCTGGGCCTGCTGGCGTTTTCGACGCTGTCGACCAGCCTGGGGGTCTACATCGCGCTGCGCTTGGCGCGACGCAAAGAGACGTAGCC
>DAORCZ010000611.1:0-5501 GCA_035345735.1 Pseudomonadota bacterium
CCCTCGAAGAAGCCCGCCGCCAGGGCGACAAGAGCTGGCTAGAAAAGCGTCGCAAAGAGCTGGAAGCGCAGTACCTGGTACCAGCGGTAGCCGAGCTAGAACTGAGCCGCGGCGCCAGCCTAGATTCGCCCGCATACCTGGAAGGACTGATTGCCTTTTACCGCAAACAGTACGACCTTGCGCTGGCTAAAGCCCAGACCGCCAGCAACACTTCCCCCTGGCTGTATGAGGCAAGCCAGCTAGAAGGGGACGTTCTTCTAGAGAATGGCACGCAACAGTGCGATGCAGGAAAGTATGACGCAGGAATTGTATTTATAGATAAAGCGATTGTGGCTGCCCGCCGGGCAGCGGATATTAGCCGCAGCGACAGTCGAACGTACGCAAACCTGGCAAGCTATTACGTCCGCAGGTCGGGAATCCAGTTTGAGCAAAGGAAGGATCAAAAACCCGACTTGAGGCATGTAATGGAAACAGCGCAGAATGCCCTGGCGTCCAATCCTAGGCTGCATGTTAGTCAATATTACTTGGCATATGCTAATTTCTGGCTTGGATTCATGTCTGGGATGGCATCACAGAATCCAGAGAAGGAATTTACCCAAGCAATCAAACATGCAAAACTTGCGATTGGGCTGGAACCGAAAGATGCGCGTTCTTATGACATGATGGGGAATTCCTATTTTTGGTTAGGAGCCTATCAAAAGGATCACGGCAGTGATCCGTTGACACTGTGGTCAGCTTCGGAAACAGCATTTCGCCAAGCGTTGGCGTTAGACAATGAATTCCCCTGGGCACACAGCGATCTTGGCTTGCTGCTGCAAGGCAGAGGAAGTTACCTGGAGCAGCGCGGGGAATCGGCGAACGCTGAGTTTGAGAAATCCATAGAGAGTTTTGAGCGAGCCATCCGGGCGGACGCACTGTGTTTGCCGGCATATATAAATATCCTTGAAACATACTACTTCTTGATAGATGCAATGATTGTCCATGGAAAAGATCCAGCTCCGTACGTTAAACGAGCGGAGGAGATCTTTGCTTCTGCCGTGGCGATCAATCAGAATGTCCCCATTTTATATTACAATATTGCCAATTCCGTCTCTGCTCAGGCTGTCTATGTATCAAATAAAGGAACCGATCCTACGGAATTTATAGAGCGGGCAGAGCGATACAATGAAAGTTTGCGAAAGATCGACTCTGATGGCTTTTTTCCTGAACTCCTTTCCCTTCGCCTGGCATTGGCATGGTTGATCTTTAAGATGCACAGCACTGAAGATGTTCGTGGATATTTGACGAAAATGCGTGTGATGATGGAACGCTGTCGGGCTAAGAAGGAAAGCTTTGGCGGGTGTGAATCAATTGTAGCGGACGGTTTGATGCATCTTGCCAATGCAAATTTAGAGCGAAGCCAGGACGCGTCTGCCTACCTACAAGAGGCGATCGAGCTGTCACGCAAGTGTCTGACGATCTTTCCCGAAAATTTAGATGGATTGCGCATCCTGGTTGAAGCCACGCTCCGCGGTCGGCAGCACAGTCGAAAACCGGTATCACTGGCTCAGTTAGACCAGGATTTGCAACTGGCGCAAAAGGCGTATCGCGGTCAGCGGGGTGGCGGGCGCAATGCCGCCAATCTGGCTTCGCTGTATCTGCTGCGTGCGCAGCGCAGCCCGGCAGGAACGCCACGCGAGAAGGACTTGCAGGAGTCGCAGCGCTTATTCCGCGAGGCGGTAGCGCTCAATCCCCTACTCGGCAAGAAGTACGCGCGAGAGACCAAGGAGCTGGCGGAGCTGTTGGGTGCGCTGGAGGGGCGGGGTGGGAAGTAGAGAGGGAAGGGACGTAACCAGTCGGTAAGTGGGGCGCGCGAAGGCGGCTGGGCGTTCGTGGTTCCCGCCCCGGGGAGGGGGCGGGAGGCGCAGCGAGCGAACCTCGATGCGGGGGACCGGCTCAGTCCCTTCAGAGCGTTGAGTCCCGGCTACTGATGGAAGGACTCGACCCACCAGTCGTTACCGTACGACGATGCCGTGCAGGGATAGAGGTCCTTGCTGTGATCCAGCGGGTCACAGATCAGCGAGGCATTGGACCCAGCCGGCGGGATCATCGACGCCGGCAGCAGCTCAGGGTGGCGCGGCTTGTCGAGGCAGAAGGCCCCCTTCTGACCGAAGATGCCTTCGTGTGTGCCGCCGCCTTTTTGGATGGCTGGGTTGAAGGCATCGGCGATGCTGATCTGCGTGCCGTCCTCGGTAAAGTGCGCGCCGGTGCGGCAGTAGTCCGCCCGCTTCATCGGGATGCAGGCATCGTGGGCCGCCTCTAGCGATACGTCGGTGCCACTCTTCGCGGAGACGCTGGTGCCAAAGGGCACATAGCCCCACTGCTGGCAGACATGGATCGCGCCGCTCTCACAGGCCAGCGAGACGGACTTGCCAGACGCTTGCCGCATCGTGGAGTTCTTGTCCCACTGCGCCCCCGACAAGAACGTCACAAGCTCGTCGCGCTGTTGGTCATCGCGCCAGCAAAGTGAGCTGGGGGTCGCGCCGGGGACGGAGTCCGGCACCGAGTAGATGGCATAGCCGATGAGTCCTTGGGCGACGCCGTCGATCTTGCCCATTCCCTTGAAGAACACGCTGTACGGGCTGCTCGCCTTCTCTCGGCCCGTCGAGCTCCCGGCGTTGGGGACGCTGAGGTGCAGGATCAGGTCCTGCAGCTTGTCTCCGTCGAGGATGATGAGGTTAGAGCCATCGACCAGCGTGACCGCCAGGTTGACTTCTTTCACGTCGATGCTGGCCACGGGATACTGCTTGCCATTGAGCTCGCCCGACACCACGGTGCCCTTGGCGGGGATGTAGGTGGGGCTGCTGAGGTACCAGCCATCGACCACAACGCTGGGTCCCCCATTGGTGAAGCCCGAGAGGTGATAGGTGGGCGCGCCGTTCGCGGCCTGAATGCCGCAGCGGTTCTGCTGGGAGGTTGCGCTGACGTACAGGCCTTCGCCGTTTGGATACTTGCCGTACCAGGTGCCATCCGCTTGCTGGCGGTCACCGGTGGTTCCCTCTCCACTTGGCGGACTGCACGCGGCGGTCAGGCCAAGGGTGAGAGCAAGGGCGAAAGTGCCAATCTGAGAACGACTCGACATGGGTGCCTCCAAACTGGTGTGAATCTGTTTCCCGAAGCGGGGGGGCCTGTGTGGGCGGCCGCCCCGTCGTATCTATCGGCCCTAATGTCCAAGAACCATGCCAAGGGTTGGACCGGCGCACCGCGCAGCGGGCGATCTGGGCAGGCCAGCAGCACATCGGAAGAAAGGCCCAGGAATCTGCTGGGTTAGCGGGGCTGTGCCGCCGCGGCAGGGCCACAGAATTTGTAGCTTGTGCCGAGGCTGGCACAGGGCGATGTGCCAAGGCCATGTGCCAAGGTCATGTGCCGGCTGTGCCAAGGGGTTGTGCCAGTGGCACGGGCGGTCAGCCGAGGGGGCGAGCGTCATATAATCCTCTGGATGTCTCAGCCCTCTTCGACGATCAAGGACAGTGCGGACCGGCTGTCGGATGGCGAGCCGGGTCGAGAGCGGGTGCCGGGCCTGGTCCTGGTGTTCTCTTGTGGCACACCAGCGACGGTCGTGGTGCCCATGACGAGCGGTGAGATTGAGCTTGGCCGGGCCGCTCATGGCCTGCCGCTGGACCCGCGGATGTCGCGCCGTCATATCCGCGTCAACATCGAGGGACACCGCTTCTTCGCCACCGATCTGGGCAGCCAGAATGGCAGTGCCGCCGATGGTGAGCCGATCTCACCCAACCAGCGCACCGAGGTGCAGCGGGTGCTGCGCGTCGGTGACTCGCTGCTGGTGCCGCTGCGCGACATCACCCCGCTGGCCCGGCATGGCGTCAAAGTCAAAGACGGGCGGGTGATTGGGCCGACGCTGCACATGCTGCTGATCGAGACCGCGACGGCGGCGCGCTTCGGCAATGCCCTGCACATCACCGGCGAGAGCGGCACGGGCAAGGAATTCATCGCGCGTTCGTTCCATGAGGCGGGGCCAAACCGCGAGGGGCGTTTTGTCCCGGTGAACTGTGCGGCGATTCCGCAGGGCCTGGCCGAGAGGCTGCTCTTCGGCACACGGCGGGGGGCGTATTCCGGGGCCGATGCTGACGCCGAAGGCTACATCCAGGCGGCGGCCGCGGGGACGCTGTTTCTCGACGAGGTCGGCGACCTGGATCTGAGCGTGCAAGCCAAGCTGCTGCGGGTGCTGGAGACCAAGGAACTGTTGCCGCTCGGGGCGGTGCGATCGCGAACGATAGAGCTTCAGGTCTGTTCCGCGACCAACAAAGACCTCAAAAGCCAGGACGCGGCGGGGCGCTTTCGCGAAGACCTGTACTACCGCATCGGTCGCCCGGTGGTCTCGATTCCGCCGCTACGCAAGCGCCCCGAGGAGATCGCCTGGCTGGTCGATGCGGTGGCACGACGCATCACGTCGACGGCGTCGCTGCACATTTCGCTGATCGAAGCCTGCCTCCTGCGTCCCTGGCCGGGCAACGTCCGCGAGCTCTTGGTCGAAATTCGCAGTGCGGCGCAGACGGCGCTGAGCCATGACTCGCCCCGCATCGAAGCCCGGCATCTGGCGGCAGGCGCGGGGACAGCGCTCAACGACAGTGGAGTGCGAGCAAGCAGCGACTTCGACGGGCTGCTCGACGCCATGAGCCAGCGCAGTGGGCGCATCGTGCAAGCGGTCATGGATCGGCCAAGTGACCGACATAGCGATCGCTCTGGCGAGCGGTCAGCCGACCGCTTCGCCGAAAGACTGGGTGAGCGCAGTAGCGAGCGATCCATCGACCCGGCCGAGCGCGCCCGCATCGAGGCAGCCCTGCGCAGCCATCGCGGAAACGTCTCGGGAGCGGCGCGAGCCCTGGGGCTGCATCGGACGCAGCTGCGACGCCTGCTTGAGCGCCACGGCCTGGACCCCCACTGCTTTGCCGATAGCGGGCCACTGGCGCTCGACGGCGACGACTACTAGCGATCGAGCTCCAAGACGGTGACGCCATCACCTCCGTCGTTGGAATCGGCGGAGCGGACGCGGCGGATGCCCGGGAAGGCGGCGAAGTGGGCACGGATCGCCTGCCGCAGGATGCCAGTGCCGTGTCCGTGCAACACAAACACGGCGCTGCGCGACTCACGCAGCGCGTCATCGACAAACTTTTCGGTGCGGGCGATGGCGATGTGGGCCCGCTCGCCTCGCAGATCGAGCGTGCTGTCGGGGGTGCGAGGGGGAACAGGCGAGCTGGCCTCGATGCCGACCTGGATCGTCGGGCCGCTGGTAGAACCGCCCGGCTTGGCGGGGACGCGCCCCTGGGCGTCGGGCAGTAGCAAGTCGCCGAGATCGACATTGGCCCGCAGCGAGCCGACCTGGACGATGACCTTGCCGCGCGAACAGTCGGAGGCAACCGTCCCAACCGCCCCCATGCGGCTGACGTAGACCCGCGTGCCGAGCGGTAGATCCGCCTCAGTCGGCGGTTTTCCGGCCGGCG
>DAORCZ010000612.1:0-5482 GCA_035345735.1 Pseudomonadota bacterium
GTGACGGGCGACCCAGCGCCCGCGTCAAGAGCCCCTGCAGGTGAGAAACCACAATCGGCGGCACCGCCGCACGGCAGTTCTCGGCGTGGGCGGCGGCCCGCTGATAAAGCGGCGAGTCCACCGCCAGATCCGGTGGCCGGGCAAGCTGCGGTGCGCTCAGCCACAGGCTGGCAAACAGGGCAAAGAACGGCGTCTCGCTCTCGGGAATGGCTGCTGTCAGGCCCGAGCTCGACGGAAAAACGACGTACGACAGCCAGTGCAGGTGGCTCAGCAGACCCAGCCAGGTCTTCAGATCGCGGCGCGCGTCGTCATCAGCAGCGGCCTGCCCCAGCAATGCCACCAGCGGCCCCGAAAGAACCTGAGCGACCGCCGACAGGCCCAGCGCCAGGTAGCGACGACTGACGATGCGGCCCAGGTGGCGACGCCGTAGCAGCGGGGCCAGCTGACGCAGATCGAGGGCCTGGCCCTGCCCGACGACTGCGGAGGGGGGCCGCGGGTACCACAGCGCGGTCAGCGGACTTGCGGCGAGCAGCGCGCCCAGCACCTGCGTCCCCTGCCCCCCGCCGACCAGCGGCAGCTCTAGCCAGCACAGCGAAGTCAGCTCCAGCCCATCCTCGCCAGCCGATGCGGTCCGGCCCACTGGGGCGGAGACTCCGCGATCGATCTGTTCCCCCAGCCAAGTGCGGCGGCGACGATCTAGCCGCTGCAGTCGGAACAGCGGCTCGGCCAGCGCGTGTCGCATCAGGATCTGCGCATCGCGCCCCGCGGCGGCAGCGGCTTGCTCACTCTCGGCGAACGCCGAGGGTCGATCTGACACCAGCCCATCTTCTGGGGCGGTGAGCTCAGCTGGCTCCGGGAACAGTGGCTGCAGGCCGGTCGCGATCTCGCGCAGGAGCGCTGCCCGCAGCGCCGGTCGCAACCCCCCGGCCTCAGGGCGGGCCATAAACAGCAGATCGTGCAGAGCCGCCAAGAGCAGCAGCGACCCGGGATCGTCCAACAGGCGCGGACTGCCGGGGGGCGGAATCCCCATCGCCAGCAGGCGGTCCTGAGCCGCGCTGACCAGTGCAGAAAGGTGCTCACCACCAGCCCCAGCCGGCGCTAGCTCGGTGAGTAAGCGACGCATCCCGCGTCCACCGAGCGGCCGACCGATCGCGACCTCACCCCCGCGCAGGAGGGGCAGCGCAAACCGATCCAAGAAGTGCTCAGAGAACGAGGCAGCCATAGGAAATGGATTGAAAATTTCGACGGATTAATCCGTTGTGTGGTCTTTTTCAATATGTGCGGGCAGCGCCGCCAGCGGCTCGGACAGCGGCCGCGGCCCACCCCACAGCGGCCACAGAAACCCCAGGCTGGGATACACCGCCTGCGGCACTGGCTCGGTTGCTACCGTCGCTGGCGGATCGAGCATGAGCTCTTGGCGGAGCTGCGCATCGCCCAGGCCCGAGAGCACGCGGCCGAGCGGCAGCAGCGCCTGCCCTGGCAATGCCCGAGCGGAGAGCGGCAGACCGGGCGCTCCCCTCCCGTCCCCCAGCCCCTCCGCAGCCCCCGCGGCGCACAGAATGAGGCGATCGGAATCAGCCCGGATCTGGGCTCGCAAGAGCTCGGGGGATAGGCGCGGCACCAGGCTCAGCCCCAGCGGCACCAAGACTTGCGCCGCCGCCTCGTAATGCAGCTCGCCGATTGGCAGATAGCTCAGGTCGCCGAGGACGAGCAGGCCCTCGCTCAAGCGAGCGGCGCGCAGGCTACCGAGCGCCCCCAACGGCAACGCGTAAAGCAGGCTGGCCAGCCGGCTGAGCTGCGCCCACGGCACGATGCTGGCGGCTGCCATGCGTGATGGCGTGGGCTCGACAACCAGGCGCAGCGGACAGCGGACGATGGGGGTGACGCTCGGTGGCAAACCCGGGCCCGCTGCCGGTGCGGACGCTGTGGCGGCTGGTCGCGCGATCTCGTGCGGGGCGATCTCGTGCAGCGCGATCTCGTTGAGCTGCACCAAGCGCTCGATGGGCACAAACTCGGCGATGGGCAGGCTTAAGATCCCCAGCGGATCGGCCAAAAAAAGTAGGCGCTGGGCCGACGGAAATAGGCCGGCAAAGGTCGTCAGGTCCAGCGGGTGCTGATACCCCAGCTCGATCGCCAGCTGCTCGCTGTGCGGGAGCAGCCAGCGCAGACCCGGCAGTCCAGACAGCGCCCCCGGCGAACTGGCCAGGCCTCCGCTTACTCGCAGCAAGATCAGGCCCTGCCCGACGGCGCGCGGTGCGGCAGCAGCTGCGCCACCCCCCACCTCGTCCAGGGCAGCAGCGGCATCGATCGATCGGTGCCACAGGTAGCGCAGGATGCGCGGCAGCAGGGTGCGCGGCAAGAGCAGCCAAAGCGGCGTGCGCGGATCGTGCTGATGCAGCGCGTTCGCCAGGCTGCGGCGTGCAAGCAGCGGTTGTCCCTGCACCAGATGCAAAAGCGACAGTTCCGATAGACGGCTATACGCCAGCACCGAGGTCGCGGCGTACAACACGCAGTCCCCGTCGCTGTGGCTGTACAGGGACTGCGCATCGTAGCCCAGCGGCGCGGCGGCATCGCGATACTGCACGAAGTGCCGAGCACTGCCGACCCCCAGCCAGCTGCCCACGAACGTAGCGGCGCGCGCGCACAGATCCAGGCTGCGCGACTCGCTGCAGCGCAGGCGCAACAGATAGCCCTGGCTGCCGATCGCGCTTCGTACCTCTTCGCAGCGCAGCGTTGGAATCAGCTCGGACAGCGCCACCTGGCTGGAGATCAGGCGCAGAAGCGCGACGAGCTGCCCCTGGCTGGGCAGGAGGATGACCGCCTCGCTGCCGACGACAATGCCGCGGCCATCGAGAAACAACCCAGGAACGCGAAAGCTGGCGCCGGCGCGCTGGAGGGCCACCGGCTCTAGCATCGCTTAGCCCTTGCCGCCCAGCAGGCGACAGGCCCAGGCGGCCCGCTCGCGCAGCGGACTCGCCTCTGCGACCTGCTCGTAGGCGCGGACCAGACCGCAATGGGTGCTGGGATCAAAGGGGTTGGTGGCAATCGCCGCTTCCAGATAGGGAATGGCCTTGCGAGCATCGCCTTTTTTGAGCCAGGCGCTGCCCATCGCGGCATTGATTCCGGGGAGCTCGGCATAAAGCTCGCGCGCCGGTTCGAGCGCAGCGATGGCGCGATCGGGATCTTCCAGCGTCAGGTAGGTGCGGCCCAGCTTCAGCGCCACCAGCGGATGCGTACCGCCGAGGATGGCCTGCGCCTTTTCGTACTCGACCGCCGCCGCCGGATAGCGCCCCCGGGCCCGCAGGAGTCCCGCCAAGCGAATGAAGCCGCGGGCTCGCGGGTCGCGAATCTCGCCCGAGTCATCGTCTTCCACAGCTTGTGCCGGCGGCGCCTTTTCGCCCCCGCGTGCGGGCTGCCCACGTCCCTTTTTGAAGTGCAGCTGCGTCGAGTACATGCCGGCCTTGCTGCGCAGCTTGCGACCGCGCAGCCAGCCTTTCCAGGAGCGCTCGAACTGCGCAAAGCTGCCACCGTAGGCCAGCGCGATCGCCCCCTCATCGCTCTTGCCAGCCGCAAGCTCACGCAGGATGCGGCGCAGTCCCGGCCAGCCGAGCTTGCCGTGCAGAAACTCGATGGCGGTGTAGACCTCGGCAAAGGCCAACGCGGTGTCTTCTTGCGACGGCAGCTTGGCCATCGAAGGCGACATCTGCGCGAAGGTGATGAGGCGATTTTTGGCCAGCCCAGCCGACAGCAGGTTCTCCATCGGCGGCGACAGCCCGCCCCCTGATCCGGCGCGCCAGCGTCGCTCTTCAAACTTGGCCAGGCCCTCGTGCAGCCAGATCGGCACGGTGTTGTGCGACACGCGGCTGACGATGTAGTGGGTGTACTCGTGCGTCAGCGTGTCCACCCAGGGATAGCCTCGCACCAGGGCCCGCGGCGAGACGATCATCAGGCGGTTCCACTTGCACAACGCAATGGTGCCGCTGGTCTCGATCTCTTTGATCGTCAGCGTCGAGACGCGCGCCAGATCGACGATGTCTTCATAGATCTCGACGCGCACCGGACCGGCCGGGCGGGCCAGCCCCGGCTCACTGATGTCGGAGAAGTCTTCGCCCAGCGCGGCCCAGGCTTTTTCCAGCGCGTCGGCGGCATAGGGAATCAGCACCTCGTCGCGACCGCGGCGATAGCGCAGCAGGAAGTGGCCGCCGGCAGAGCGCTGCTCGGCAAAGCCGCGCGTCACTTCCGCCGTGGCACTGGCCAGATCCGCAACCCCGCGCAGCTCAGCGGCATCGCTGGCCGCCAGACGCTGCGAACTCAGCACACCACGTAGGCGCCGCGCCGCGCCCTCGTAATCGCCCTGGTGAAACAGCAGGTGGCCGCGCACGATCTCGGTCTCGGCGTCGTCTTTTGCGGCCGAGCCGGTGTGCGTAGCGAACAGCGCAGCGGCTTCTTCCACGCGCCACTCGCCGATCAGCCGCAGGACCATCTCCAGCGTCTCGGCCCGTGGCCGAGCCTGGGTCACGTCCGTCGCGAAAAGCAGCAGACACAGGCTCGCAAGCAGGCCCAGAAGCCCACGCCGAAAAAACCCGCTAGCTCGCGGGCGGCTCTGCGCGCGAGCAGCCAGAGGCGCTGCTGCAGTGCGGTTGGTTTGGCGCAGCGTGGCCATCAGCGTATGAGCTCCTCGTAGTACTGCTTGACCTGGTCGCGGTACTCGACCGGGGCTTCGCGCTTGGCGGCATCGAGGATGTCCTGACGGAACTCCTTCGGGGCGCGATACTCTTCGGCGCCCGGGATCTTGACCGGCTCGCGATCGCTGCGGCTGCCGGCGCCCTCGCTACGCGGACGGCGCGCTTGCTGCACTTGGCGCTGCAATTGGCCTAGCTGCTCCAGCGCTTGCCCCTGGGCCGCGACCGCACCACGCGGGGCCAGGCGACCCAGCTCGCCTTCGGACTGCTGCATATGGCCCTGAGCGCGACGTAAGAGCTCACCCGCCTGCTGCCCCAGCTGCTCTATCGCAGGCGCATCGGCTTTGAGCTGCTGTCCGCGCTTGCCGAACTCGCGCCCGACCTCGCCGCTTCGCCGCCGCAGCGCCTCTTGCTCGGCGCGCAGATCCGACAGCTGACGACGCTCCTGCGGCGAAAGCAGATCTTCGGGATGGGGCAGCGCCTTGGCGATCTCGGCCTCGATCTCGCCGGCCAGATTGCGGGCCTGCTCGGCCCGCGCTCGTGAGCGACCAATGCGCACCCGCTGGCCCCAGCGCGAGGCCTGCTCTTCGCTGCGCAGCTCGCTTTCGATGCGTCCCATGTTCTGCCCCGCCTCTTCCGCCATGGCGCGGGCCTCGTCGAGATCGCCCTGCTCCAGCATGCGCGACAGGTCATCTAGGCGGCGCTGCGCCTTGTCCATTTCGTCGGTCCCCCAGGGACCCAGCGGCGCGGCATCGATGTCGGCGAGCAGCTTGCGCAGCCGCGCCACTTCCGGCTGTAGC
>DAORCZ010000613.1:0-5481 GCA_035345735.1 Pseudomonadota bacterium
GCGATCAGCATCTGCTTGGGGTCGATGCGCGTCGGGTCGACATAGGCGTCGTGCACGCGCACCAAGGTCTTGTTGAAGGTGTCCAGCGTGGCGGACAGGTCGTGCGCCTTGCGGTCGGCGGTCGCGGCACCGGTGCTGCGGCCAATGCCAACCAACATGGCCGGGCCGCGCCGGCTGACGGTGAGTCCAAGCGCAATCAGCGCTGCGAAACCCACCAAGAATCCGCGTAAGTAGTGCCTCATCTTTGGCTCCGGTGCCGTGGCCGATTCGTCGCTGTTATCGGTGCTGGCGGTGTTCATCGGGATAACCCCGTCTGGGAGAGTGAACCTTCGTGAAAGTATAGACTAGCCGCCTGGTCAAACCCACGACGGAAGCCGACCCGAGAGCCAGGCCAGTGGATCCCGTCCGACGAAGAACAGCAGGTAGACGACGGCGGCCAGCGAAAGAAACGGACCAAAAGGGACCTCGCTCTGCAGCAGGCTTCCCTCTGGCTCATGGCGACGACGCAGGGCGAGCAGGGGCAGCGACAGAAACAGCCCGCTCACCGAGCCGATAAACAGCGTCCAGGGCAGCGCGTGCCAGCCTAAGAGCCCGCCGATCAAGCTCAAGAGCTTGGCATCGCCGAGCCCGAGGCCCTCGGCGCCGCGCAGGCGGTGATAGACGGTGGCGATCAGCCAGATCACCGCGTACCCGGCGCACAGCCCGACGAGCGCATCCAGCAGCGAGGTCTGGCCGCAGATCCGCCCGAGCAGGAAGAACAGCGGGATCGTCGGATAGGTGATGCGATCGGGCAGCAGTCGGATGCGCAGATCGATCGCCGACAAGACAACCAGGGTCAGCGTGAAGAAAAAGTAGGTGACGAAGCGCGACAGCGCGATGCCCATCGGCCCACCGTCGTCGCACACAAAGCGGCGATAAAGGAGGAGCGAGAGACCGGTGAGCAGCAGCTCGACGAGCGGGTACTGCGCCGAAATCGCGATGCCGCAGCGACGACACCGCCCCCGCAGCAGCAGCCAGCTGAGGATCGGCAGGTTGTCGTACCAAGCGATCTCGACCTGGCAGCCGGGGCAGTGCGACCCGGGACGGACCAGCGACTCGCCGCGCGGGATGCGGTAGATGCAGACGTTGGCAAAGCTGCCCCAGATCGCACCAAAGCCACCGGCCAGCCCGAGGCCGGGCGCCGAGCGCAGCCACAGGCAGAGCTGCTCATAGTCTTGGCTGGAGAGGATCAAGGGAAAGAGGTCCCCCCCAAGAAGAGCTGCGGGCCAGCGCGCCGGGGAGAGAGCGCCTAACCAGCTCACCGCGCCGAGGAGGTCGGCTGGCGAGGCGCCCAGTATGCGGGGGATTGTGTGCGCCGACAAGAAATCCCGACGACGCGGGCCGCTCTAGGCCAGGCCGGCAAGCGTCGATCCGGCAAAAGCGACCCGTGGCCACCATCGCCTCTGCGATACTGGGAAGGATGCTCCCTTCCGATGTGCCGCCTCCGGCCCCCCCGTCGGCGATGTCGCCGGCCGAGCCCGGGGCGACGGTGCCGCTGGGACCCGACTTCGTTCGCGCTCAGCTGGTTCAGCTGGTGTCGCTGATCGCCGACCACAGCCTGATGTGGATCCTGGTGTGGTGGCTGATCATGACCCGCAAAGAGGCGACGGCCATCGAGACCTCGATGCTGGTTGCCCCGGGGATGCTGCTGCCGCTCCTGGCCCTGCCGTTCTGCGGAACGCTTGCCGACTTCGTCGAGCGCAAGCGGCTGATTCGC
Organism: Pseudomonadota bacterium; assembly: GCA_035345735.1. Lineage (GTDB taxonomy): Bacteria > Myxococcota_A > Polyangia > Palsa-1104 > JAEUJZ01 > JAEUJZ01. The sequence continues at coordinate 1,757 of DAORCZ010000613.1, forward strand.
CTGGCTTGCCTGGTCCGCGCCGTCCTGCACCTCGCCGTCGCCATCATGCTCTACACCGGGACACTCACCGTCGAGCGGGGCGCGGCTTGCATCGTGCTCTCGGCCCTGGCTGGCGCCTGCTTTGACGCGACATTCACCGCACTCCTGCCACAGCTGGTCGCGCCCGGTCAGGCCGAGCGAGCCCTGGATTACTCGCTGGCCCTGCCGCGAGCCGGCTACTTCGTGACCAGCTTCATCCTGATCTTTCTCCTCGCCATCCTCGGCGAGCGCTGGGTCTGCGGGCTGGGCGTGGTGTTCCTGCTCATCGCGACGCTGCTCTGTGGCCACATCGAAAGTTCAACTCAGCCCGAGCCCATCTCCGACGAGGACGCCGGGGACCCACCGCTCGTCCGCGGCCTGCGCGGGCTCCTCGACGGCCTGCTTATCTTTGTGCGCTCGCCGAGGCTGTTGGTGCTGGCTGGGCTGGCGGCGCTGGCCAACTTCGTCATGTATCCGTTGTTCTGGCTCGGCCCTGCCTCGATGGCCGCCGGTACGAAGCTGCCCAAGCGCCTGCCCGATAACATCGAGGTACTGCTGGTCCTGGGAGTGATTGTCGGGGCGCTCGCCACGCCCCGCCTGTGTCGACGCTACGGCGATGATCGCGTGCTGGGTGGCGGTCTTTTGGGCCTGGCCCTGGGCCTGGCCGCGCTCGGCACGTTTCACCAGGCCGATCTGTTGTATGCAACAGCGACGGCGTTGGGCTTTGCGCTGGTCCAGGTCACGGGCCTATCGAGCGGCACGATGACGCTCATCAGCCCAGGCAGCCACCGCGCCCGCGTCACGGCGCTCTCGCTCTTGGCCTTTGAGCTGGGCGGCGAGCTCGGCGGCTACAGCCTGCACCCGCTCATCGCCGACCAGGGCCTGGCGAAGGTACTCCTGGGGCTGAGCGCCGCCTTGGCCTTGCTGTCTCTGCCCTGGCTGCTGCTGCCCGCCGCGCGCCTGCCCTCGTGGCTGCGCTTATCGCTGCGCTAGGGCAGCTCGCTGCTTTCCAGCAGGCGACCGATGTAGGTGCGGCCGAAGTCCGAGTGCTCGGTCGGCACGCGCTTGACGACGAGCGGCCGCGCCAGGTCCACCGCCTCCGGCTCCGAAGCGCTGTCGTCGAACCACAGCAGGCTCTCGGGAAGCTCGTGCTGCTTGAGCTGCTTCTGTAGGAATTCGCCCTGTGTCACCGAGTGGGCAGCGGTTCCGCCAGCGCGATACAGGTTCACGAAGCGGTGCTTCTCGCCGCGTGCCAAGCGCGCCACCTTGTGCTTGAGCAGCGCCTCGTATTCCTCGACATCTTTGTACAGCGAGTCGAGCAGGCACAGCTCGTGGATGTCGAGCCCCCCATGCTGCGCCATGCGAATCGCCGCGCGATAGGCGCCCGAGTGCGCGCACAGCAGCACGCGCTCAATGCGGCCCACCCCCTCGGTGGCCAGGCTGGCCGCGGCGTTGCAGTCGCTCGCTACCTTGGGCAGCACCTCGGCGAGCAAGCGCAAAAGACCGCCCGTTTCCCCCAGTGCTCCCGGGTCGCGGCTCTGTTCGTGATAGCGCGTCTCGGGCAAGAACAAGAGCAGGCTGCGACCGCTGTCTTCGACCTGCGTGATCAGATCCGCCGTCGGGTGCTCGGGCTGATGAATGCCCGGCGGGGGCGACGCGACGTTTTCGATGCAGTTGTCGAAGCCGTGCAAGTAAATCAGCACCCCAAAGCGCCGCGCGTCAAAGCGGCTGGACACATGGACCAGCGCGTCGGCGTGACCCGTGCCAGGAAAGGCCGCGTGATCGAGCCCGGAATAGACGAACGTCGGCATCCCATTACTATAGGTCGATCCGGCCCCCTCTCACTCGGCCAAAACCCAATCCATGACTAGTCCGCAAGCAGCGACCTCCTCCCCTGCCCTTTCCTCCCCCAACACCGCCCCGAAGCCGGGCCCCGTTCTCGATGCTGGCAGCCCGACGCCGGACAGCAAGAAGTCCGTGCCTTGGCGGCAGTTCTACAGCCTGGCTCGCCCTGAGCTTTCGCGCCTGCTCTTGGCGACGCTGGCGCTTATCGTCGCGGCCGGCATGGGATTGGTCTATCCGCAGGCGATCAAGATCATCATGAATGCGCTCGCGCTCCCCGACCGCGCCGAGGCCAAGCGGCAGATCGCGCAGTCGGCGCTGGGGCTTCTGGCGGTGTTCGCGGTGCAGGGTCTGTTCTCCGCGCTGCGCGCCTATCTCTTTAACCTCTCGGGCGAGCGCGTGGTGGCCAAGCTGCGCCGCGATCTCTACGCCGCCATCGTCCGCCAAGAGGTCGGCTTCTTCGACGAGCAGCGCACCGGCGAGCTGACCAATCGCCTGGCCTCGGACACCACCGTCTTGCAGATGGCGGTGACCGCCAACATCTCGATGCTGTTGCGCTATGGCCTGACGGTGATCGGCGGCATCGCCATCCTGTTTTACACCTCGTGGCGACTGACGGTGGTGATGCTCAGCATCGTGCCAGTGGTGGTGCTGGGAGCCGTGATCTACGGCCGCATGCTGCGCGCCCTGGCCAAGCAGGTGCAGGACGCGCTGGCCCGCGCCACCGAGGTCGCAGAAGAGACGTTCTCCGGCATTCGCACCGTGCGCGCCTTCGCCCGCGAAGAGCAGGAAATCGGCCGCTACGGCACCGCCGTCGAAGCCTCGCTGAGCCTGGCGCGCAAGCGCTCGCGGCTGGGGGCGATCTTCGCTGGCGTGGTCAGCTTTGCCGGCTATGGCGCCGTCGCAGCGGTGCTGTGGTACGGCGGTACCTTGGTCCTGCGCGGCGACATGCAGGTCGGCGACCTGACCGCGTTTATCCTGTACACCCTGACCGTCGCCTTCGCGTTCGGTGCGGTCAGCGACCTGTGGGCCGACTTCATGCGCGCCGCCGGGGCCAGCGAGCGCGTCTTTGAGCTCTTGCACCGCCAGCCGAAGCTGCAAGCCGGAAAGACTCGCCTTCCGCGCGTCGAGGGCGGCGTGGCTTTCAACGAGGTCGATTTCGCCTATCCCGCCCGCCCCGATGTCCGCGTGCTGCAGCGGCTCAGCCTTTCGCTGCGCCCCGGCGAGGTGGTGGCCGTGGTTGGCCCCTCGGGCGCCGGCAAATCGACGCTGGCCGCGCTGCTGTCGCGCTTTTACGACCCGGTCAGCGGCACCGTGCAGCTTGACGGCAGCGACCTACGCAGCCTCGATTCCGACTGGCTGCGCGAGCAGGTCGGCGTGGTGTCGCAGGAGCCGATCCTGTTTGCGACGTCGATCCGCGAAAACATCCGCTACGGCCGCCTCACCGCGACCGTCGACGAGATCGAAGCCGCCGCCCGCGCCGCCAACGCGCACGACTTTGTCAGCAGCTTCCCCGACGGCTACGACACCCTGGTCGGCGAGCGCGGCGTCCGCCTGTCAGGCGGCCAGAAGCAGCGCGTCGCCATCGCCCGCGCCCTGCTGAAAGACCCGCGCATCCTCGTCCTCGACGAAGCGACCAGCGCCCTCGATGCCGAGAGCGAGGCCCTGGTGCAAGAGGCCCTCGACCGCCTGATGCAAGGCCGCACGACGCTGATCATCGCTCACCGCTTATCGACCGTCATGGGCGCCGACCGCGTCGTCGTGCTCGATGGCGGCCGCATCGTCGAGTCCGGCCCCCACGCCGAGCTCATCACCCACGACGGCGTCTACCGCCGCCTCGTCGAAAAACAGTTCGCCAGCACAGC
>DAORCZ010000614.1:0-5474 GCA_035345735.1 Pseudomonadota bacterium
GCCCCGACCGATGCCACCGGTCAGCAGATGCGCCCGATGGCGGCGACGCTGCCCAATGAACAAGCCATGAAGGATGTCATCGCGTACATCCGAACCCTGCAACCCTAACGGAAATCGCTGACCACGCAGGCGTTTGACTAGGAAGGAAGCAGCGATGAGTACTGCAAGTTCGAGCCCGGTTTCCTCGGCCCATGCCGCGACCTCGCAGGCCGGTGGCTATGACTTCGACGAGGAAGCCCATGTGGCCGAGCGCGAAGGCAAGTTCACCACCACCGAGGTGGAGGTCATGTTCTTGGCGACGGTATTCGGGGTTCTTATGTGGGTGTGTGCCGCGTGGATCTTCGCGATGTAGCGACCGCGTGATGTGAGCAGAGCTTCAAGGTGGGTCTGCCCTGCCGATGCGAGCCACCTGCTCAGGTTCCCTAGGCGAATGCGTGGTTAGCTGAACTGACCGCGCCGAGTCCTCCTGTGAGCGGGCACCAGCGGGTGCCCCAGAGGAAGAAGATGTTCGAAAGTCTTGTCCCCCGTGCCTCTACGTTTGCTGGCGATATCGATGATCAGATCTGGCTGATCGCCATCCTCGTGGGCTTCTGGTTCTTCGTCGCCCTCGGAGTGTTTTTCTGGTCGCTGTATCGCTACCGTCACCGCCCCGGCCAGCGCAGCCAGTACATCACGGGCGAGAAGCCGGAAGAGAAGCGCTGGATCAGCATCCCGCACGGCTTGGTGCTGATCTGCGACGTCTTCATCTTGGTTGGCGCGATCCGCGTCTGGTACCACGTCAAGCAGACGCTGCCGACTCCCGAGCGCACGGTGCGGGTCATCGGCCAGCAGTGGGCGTGGATCTTCGTCGACCCCGGCATGGATGGGCAGTTCGATACGGCGGATGACATCCGCACGGTCGACGAGATGCACATCAAGACCGGCGTCCTCTATCACTACAAGCTGTACTCGCGCGATGTCCTGCACAGCTTCTCGATCCCGGTGTTCCGTCTGAAGCACGACGCCATCCCCGGCCGCATCATCACCGGCTGGTTCAAGGCGACGCGCACCGGCGTGTTCGACATTCAGTGCAACGAGATCTGCGGCATCGGCCACGGCATCATGGGCGCGCGACTCTATATCGACTCGCCGCAGGACTTCGATGCCTGGGTCGCCAAGAGCTCAGCTCCGGTTGCCATCGCGGCTCCGCCACCCGCCCCCACGCCTGCCCCAGCGGCTCCCGCGCCTGCCGCACCTAGCGCGGCTCCGGCCGAGGGTGCACCGGCTGCGGCTCCTGCGACGGCACCGGCTGCGACGGCTCCGGCCGCTGCACCGGCTGCGGCTCCGGCCGCTGCACCGGCTGCAACGGCACCGGCTGCGGCTCCCGCTCCTTCACAACCTTCCACTCCGCCGAACGCGCGCTAACCCAGGCGTTCTTCCGAGGCAGCAGAGGATTTCCCATGGCAGAACCGGCTACCGCACACGCGCAGCACGCAACGTCCGGGGGGCACTCCGGGCACGGCGCGCACCACGAAGAGAGCTTCTTTAAGAAGTACATGTGGTCCACCGACCACAAGATGATCGGCTTTCAGTATCTGTTTACCGGAATGCTGATGGCGCTGATCGGCGGGTACTTCGCCTACGCCTTCCGCATGCAGCTGGCCTTTCCCGGTGCCTCGGTGCCGGGCTACGGCACGGTGTCGCCATCCGACTACCTGATGCTCGTGACCAACCACGGCACGATCATGATCTTCTGGGTGGCGATGCCGGTGCTCATCGCGGCGTTTGGCAACTTCCTCATCCCGCTCATGATCGGCTGCGATGACATGGTGTTCCCGCGCCTGAACCGGCTCTCGTATCAAATCTTCCTGCTCAGCGCGCTCATCCTCATCGCCTCGTTCTTCGTCCCGAATGGAGGCTTCTCCGGCGCCTGGACGGCCTATCCGCCGCTGTCCTCGCAGGCCGCCTATCACCTGACGCCATGGGGCGCCAGCCTGTGGGTCATCGCCGTCGCGCTTGAGTTCGTCGCCTTCCTCATGGGCGGTATCAACTTCGTCACCACCGTGATGAACTCACGAGCCCCGGGCATGACGCCGCTGCGCATCCCGATGGTCATCTGGATGATTGTCATCGCCAGCATCCTGTTTATGGCCTCGGTCGGTCCGCTGGTGGCTGGCGCGGTGCTGCTGCTGTTCGATCAGCAGCTGGGCACGCACATCTATGACCCCAACCACGGCGGCGATCCGCTGCTGTGGCAGCACCTGTTCTGGTTCTTCGGCCACCCCGAGGTCTACGTCGTGCTGCTGCCGGCGATGGGCATCGTCGCCGAGGTCATCACGGTGTTTTCGCGCAAGAAGCTGTTCGCCTACAAGACGGTGCTCTACACCGCGATTGGCACCGGCATCATCAGCTTCTTCGTGTGGGCGCACCACCAGTTCGTGGCTGGCATCGACCCGCGCATGGCCAACATCTTCACCGTGACCACGCTCATCATCTCGGTGCCGATTGCCGAGATGGTGTTCGTCTACTTGGCGACCTTGGTCGGCGGCTCGATTCGCTTCACCACGCCGATGCTGTGGGCGCTGGGCTTCCTGGCCGCCTTCCTCATTGGTGGCGTCACCGGCATCTTCCTGGGGTCGAGCGGCTCGGACATCTACTTCCACGACACCTACTTCGTCGTGGCCCACTTCCACTACACCTTCTTCCCCATCGCGTTCATCGGCAGCTTCGCCGCCATCACCTACTGGTTCCCGAAGATGTTCGGCCGGATGATGAACGAGACGCTCGGCAAGATTCACTTCTGGGGAACGATCATTCCGTTCAACCTGATCTTCCTGCCGCTGTTCCTCGCGGGACTCGCCGGCGATCATCGCCGCATCTACAGCTACATGAACTTCCCCGACTCGGTCACGCCGCTCCTATTGCAGCTGCGGACGGTCGCCACGGTGTCGCTGTGCGTGCTGCTCGGCTTCCAGCTGATCTTCCTCTACAACTTCATCAGCAGCATCTTCCGTGGCGAAAAAGCCAGTCAGAACCCCTGGCGCGCCAACACGCTGGAGTGGACGGCTGCTTCGCCGCCGCCGCATGGCAACTTCGCCGAGCTGCCGACTGTTCACCGCGGGCCGTACGAGTACGGCGTGCCCGGTCGTGACGAAGACTTCTGGCCGCAGAACGTGGCCAACTGAGGAAACCGATGCAGAAGCCGATTGCTACCACCCGCAGTATGGCGGGCCTGCCGACGGGCCGACTGGCCGTCTGGTGGGTGATTGCCTCCGAAATCGTCATCTTCGGCGGCCTGCTTGTGTCGTACATCATGCACCGCTTGGGGCATCCCGAGTGGGGCGGCTATGCCTCGCACACCAACACCTGGGCCGGCGCCTTCAACACCCTGGTCCTTTTGAGCAGTAGCTTGAGCGCCGTCCTGGCTCACCAAGCGGCCGAGCACGGTAATGGCAAGCGAGCCGCAAATCTGCTGCGCCTGACGTGTCTGGGCGGCTTGAGCTTCTTGTGCGTGAAGGCCTTCGAGTGGTCGCACGAGATCCACCAGGGCTTCGTGCTGTCGACGAATGGCTTCTGGTCGTTCTACTACACAGCTGCGGGCTTGCACGCCCTGCACGTCATCGCCGGCATGGTCATCATGCTCGTCGTCGCCGCCGACGCCCAGCGCGGTCGCGAGCTCCAGCGGGTCGAGCTAATCGGCATCTACTGGCACTTCGTCGACATCGTCTGGATTTTCCTCTTCCCACTGCTCTACATCGCGAAATAGGTTGGGGGAACTCATGTCGTCACACGCACATTCGGCTTCCGGTTCGGCTGCGGCTCTGGGCGATTCCGAGCACGGCAGCCACGAGCACCCCAACTACATCAAGATCTGGGCAACGCTGGTCGGCCTGCTGGTCGTCAGTGTCTGTGGTCCGATGCTGGGCATCAAGGCGGTCACGCTGTTCACCGCCTTCGGCATCGCGATCATCAAGGCGTATATCGTCGCCAAGAACTTCATGCACCTCAACATCGAGCGGCGCTTCGTCATCTATCTGCTGCTGACGATGCTGGCGTTCATGCTGCTCTTGTTCGGTGGGGTTGCCCCCGACGTTATGCGTCACGACGGCCGCAACTGGGAAAACATCGCGGCGAAGGAAGAGATCGAGCGCGCCCTCGCTGCCGCCGGTGGCGGTGGTGAGCACGGGGCCAAGGCGGCTGCTCAGCCGGCGACCCCGCAGGCGGCCAGCGCCGCTGAAAACTACAAGGGCGTCTGCGTGCCCTGCCACGGTGAGAAGGGCGATGGCAATGGCGCTGCCGCCGTGGCGCTGAATCCCAAGCCCGCCAACTTCACCGACCCTGCCTTCTGGCAGACGCGTGACAAGGCGCACATCGAGAAGGTCATCCGCGAGGGTGGTCCCGCCGTCGGCAAGTCGCCGCTGATGGCGCCGTTCGGGGCTCGCTTTAGCGCGCAAGAGATCAGCGCCCTGGCCGACTACCTGCGCACGTTCAAGAAGTAAGCGCTCGCGTGCCTCCCGGCGCGCGACACACTGAAAGTCCGCACTCAGATTCACCATGACCGCCGACCCTTCCACTCCGCTTGTTGCTCCCACCCCTCTCGGCCTCCCCGTCGAGGAGGCGCGGGCTTCGATGCCGCGGCGCTCGCCCGTGGTGCCCTCCGGGGTCTTGGCGATGCTGATCTTCGTCTTTACGGAGATCATGTTCTTCACCGGCCTGGTCAGCGCCTTCCTCATCACCCGCGCGAGCATCGGTCCGGGTGCCTGGCCGCCGCCCGGTCAGCCGCGCTTACCCGTGGCCACGACGGCACTGAACACGGTTGCGCTTCTGCTCTCAGCGCCACTTTTGTTCATGGCGCTGCGGGCCCTGCGTCGGGCCCAGCCCGGGGTGGGTCTGCGGCTGCTCTCGGCGTTCGCGCTCGGCGCGTGCTTCTTGTTCGGCCAGGGCCGCGAGTGGATCGCGCTGCTACACGAGGGCCTGACCCTGCGCTCGAGTGTCCACGGCAGCTTCTTCTACATCATCGTTGGCTGTCATGGCCTGCATGCCCTGGTGGCGCTGCTTGCGCTGGGCTGGTGTGGGCTGCGTCTGCGAGCCGGGACGCTGCGCGCTGAGATGCTGGCTACGGTCAGCGTGTTTTGGTTCTTTGTCGTCGCTGTGTGGCCGTTTCTCTATTACGAAATCTATCTCTAAGGAGCGTGCGGACATGCGCTCATCATGGTCGCTTCGCCTGCCTCGCCTCGCTGCCCTGGTGCCGGCCTTGCTGGCGCTCTGGGTTGTCCTCTCTCCGGGCGATGCCCTGGCTTGCCCCGTCTGTTTCGTCGCCCGTGAAGCCAGCCGGCTGGCTTTTATGTGGACTGCCATCCTGATGACGTTTCTGCCGCTCGCGATGATCGGCGGCATTGTCTACTGGATCTGGCGCAGCGCCCGACGGGCTGCCGACGAATCCCTACCGCAAGAGCCGCGCTAGTCCTGTGTCGGGCGCGCGCACGCCCAGCCCA
>DAORCZ010000615.1:0-5473 GCA_035345735.1 Pseudomonadota bacterium
GCGCGGTCGCATGCAGGTGGTCAAGGCGACCATCCCGATGTCCGAGACGCTCGATTACTCCGCCTTCCTGCGCTCGGCCACGGGCGGTCGCGGCGGCTTTGCGCTAGAGACCTCGCACTACGAAGAGATGCCGTCGCACCTCGCCGACAAGGTCATCGCCAGCGCCAAGAAGACCGACCACCACGAAGACGACGAATAGCCGACTCGGCGGGGGGACGAGTCGAGCCGGGGGCGGCTGGAATCGGGGGGAAGCGCAGCGGGCAGCCAGGCGCGAGGTCTCGCTACTCTGGCTACTGACGCAGAGAGCTGCGTAGTCGCTGGTAGGTGTGCTCTAGCATCATGCCGGCCAGCATGGCGGCGACAAACCAGATCGCCGAGCGCGAGCCCGAGACAACGCCGAACAGTGCCGGACCGGGACAGAAGCCGGCCATGCCCCAGCCGATGCCGAACAGCGCCGCTCCGACGATCAGCTTGCCGTCGATGGCCTTGGCCGTCGGCAGGTGAAACTTGCTACCCAAAAGCGGCTTGGGCTGAGCGAGCACGCGCGGGAAGGAAAGCCACGTCACCAGCACGGCTCCGCCCATGACGAAGGCCAGGCTGGGATCCCAGCGACCGGTGACATCTAGGAAGTCCTGCACCTTCCGTGGATCGATCATCCCCGACAGGTACAGGCCCACACCGAATAGCGCGCCAGTGAACAGCGCGGCGATTTGCTTGCGGAAGCTCATGGCTGCCCTCCTGCACCGTGCCGCATCATCCAGACGGTCAGCATGCCGGTGCCGATAAACGTGAGGACCGCCGCCAGCGAGCGAGGCGAGCGCCGGCCCAGACCACAGACGCCGTGGCCGCTGGTGCAGCCACTGCCGATGCGCGTGCCGATACCGACCAGCAGCCCAGCGACGAGCACCGTCGGGGTCGACACCGTTGCCTGGATCGCCGGCAGGGAGCCACGCACCGCCAGGATCAGGGCCGGTGACAAGAACAGGCCGGCCAGAAACCACATCCGCCAGGCGATGTCGCCGCGGCTTCCCTGCAGCAGGCCACCGACGATGCCGCTGATGCCGGCGATGCGTCCCTCCAGCCACAGGAACAGCGTCGCCGCGCTGCCGATCAGAAGCCCACCAACCAGCGGGGGGAGATACGTCGCGAGGTCCATAAGGTCTCCTTCGTCTGAAAGCGTTCCGAGGGAAAACGGTCCGTCAGCGCGGTCAGGCCGCAAGCAGGCTGCGCAACAGCATGAAGCTCGCCACCACCAGCAAGAGAGCGGCGAATATCCGTCGCAGCGCCGCTGCCGGCAAGCGTCGCGCCAGTAGCCCGCCCAGGATGCTGCTCGTCGCCATGGCCACAGACAGCCAGGCCACGATCGAGGGATTGACGCTGGCATGCCGCAGATAGCCGCTGGCTCCCGCCACCGACTGCATGGTGATGACCAGGAGCGACGTGCCCACCGCCTGCGCCATCGGCAGACCGGCAAACAGACTCAGCGCCGGGACGATGAGAAAGCCGCCGCCCGCCCCCAGCAGGCCCGCTACCACGCCCGTCGGGAAGCCAATGAAGACAGCGCGCAGCGAGGGTGGCCTGGCCGGGGACGGCTGCGACTCGCCGTTGTTGCGCTTCCGCAACATCTGCAACGCGCTCAGCAGCATCAGCGACACGAAGCCCAAGAGCAGCAGGCGAGCCGGGACGTAGGCCGCGAAACGTCCGCCCAGGTAGGCCCCGGCCATCGCCAGCAGGCCAAACAGCACACCGATCCGCGGGACGACATTGCCGGCCCGCGCGTGCACCACCATCGCCACCAAGCTGGTGCTGACCATCACGAGCTGCGACGTCGCCAGCGCCGACTTGGCATCCAGTCGCAGCACGTACAGCAGCACCGGTACCAGCAGCACCGAGCCGCCACCACCGAGCAGCCCCATCAGCACACCGATCAAGATCGCAAAGAGGATGGCGAGTTCCCACATGATGACCTGTTCAAAGCAACCGCAATGCCAAGCTTGGGGAAGCCGCCGCGGGGACCCCAAAAGCCCGTCCCGTCCGGCGCCGCCCCAGCTCAGCGCGAGCGACGGAGGTACGCCTGCAAGCCCAGGCGCTGGATTTGGCGCCACAGCGTCACGCGGCTGATACCCAAGAGCTGCGCCGCATCGCCGGGGTGGCCGCCGGTCTGTTCTAGCGCCTGGCGAATGCGGACCACCTGCCCCTCGCGCGGGTCGGGCGGCGGCGGCAGCGCTCGGGCCCCCCGCGACGGACGCGCCTCGTGAAGTTCGGGGGGCAGATCGGCGAGCCCGAGCACTGGACCTTCGCCGATGACGAAGGCGTACTCGATGACGTTGCGCAGCTCGCGGACGTTGCCGGGCCAGTCGTGCTCCGTCAGGCGACGGGCGGCGGCGGTAGCGATGCGCTCGATGCGGCGCGAGCTGCGACCGTTGAGCTCGCGGATGAAGCGCTGCGCCAGACGGATGACGTCACCGCCCCGCTCGCGCAGCGCCGGGATGAAGATCGGCACGACGCGCAGGCGGTACATCAGATCGGCGCGAAAGTGACCCGCCTCGACCTCGGCCCGCAGCGCCTTGTGGGTGGCTGCAACGATGCGGACATCGACGCGAATCGACTCGCGACCGCCGACCGGAATGACGGTGTGGGTCTCAAGGACACGCAGCAGCTTGGCCTGCACATCGAGCGGCATCTCGGCCACTTCGTCGAGAAACAGGGTGCCGCCGGCCGCCAAGCGAAAGTGCCCGGGGTTGTCGCGGACGGCGCCAGTAAACGATCCGCGGACGTGACCAAAGAGCTCGCTCTCAAGCAGACTGGCAGGCAGCGCGGCGCAGCTGATGGCGTGGAACGGCCCGCCCTTGCGCGGCGATAGATCGTGCAGCGCCTTGGCCAAGAGCTCTTTGCCCGTCCCCGTCTCGCCGCGCAGGAGGACGCTGACGTCGCTCTGCGCCGCCTTCTGTACGATCTGAAACACTCGCTGCATGCCGGCGTCGGCGGTCCACATGCCGAAGAAGACCCCATCGCTGGCGGGCTCGCTGGGCTCGGCGGGAAGCGAAGCCACCGGGGGCGGCATCGCGGGCGGGGACGAGGTCCCCTTCGAACGGGAGCGCGGGGATCGCGGGGGAGACGAGTTCTTCATGGCCGACTTCCCGAGTGTGGGAGGCGGTCACCATGACACGGTCTCGGCGGGGCCTTCAATGTGTTTCACGATGTTTCATCGCTGAAACATCGACTCTGGGTGAGCTGGCAGGCGAGAGGGCGAACAGGCGGGGCGAGCAGGCGGAGCGAGCAGGAAGGACGTTGCAGCTAGATCGAGAGCAGCATCTTCTCGGGGTTTTCCAGGCGGTCCTTGACCTTAACCAGGAAGGACACCGCTTCGCGACCGTCGACGACGCGGTGGTCGTACGACAGGGCGATGTACATCATCGGCCGGATCTCGATCTTTTCCGACTCGCCGCTGCCGACGACGATCGGGCGGCGCACGATGTTGTGCATGCCCAGGATGCCGGTCTGCGGCAGGTTCAAAAGCGGCGTGCTCATCATCGAGCCGTAGATGCCGCCGTTGCTGATGCTGAAGGTGCCGCCCTGAAGCTCAGGCAGGGTGAGCTTGTTGTCTTTGGCTTTGACGGCCAGCTCGGCGATGCCCTTTTCGATCTCGGCGAAGCTGAGCTTGTCGACGCCGCGCAGCACCGGCACCACCAGACCCTTGCCACCACCGACGGCGATGCCGAAGTCGTAGTGCTTCTTGTAGACGACGGCGAGGCCGCTCTCGTGCGGACGAACCTCAGCGTTGAGGCCAGGGAACTCGATGAGCGCGCGAGCACAAGCGGCGGCGAAGAACGACATGAAGCCGAGCTTGATGCCGTGCTTCTTGACGAAGTCGTCCTGGTACTTGGCCCGCAGCGCCATGATGTAGCTCATGTCGACCTCGTTAAAGGTCGTGAGGATGGCGGCGGTGTGCTGCGCCTCGACCAAGCGCTCGGCGATGCGGCGACGCAGCGGGGACATCGGCACCACTTCTTCGCGCAGCTCGACCGGGGCAGGCTTGGCGGCTTCCGCGGGCTTACTGGCCGGCTGCGAGAACAGCGTGGCAGCGGGATCCACTCCGTGCTCGCGACGCCACTGGCGCTGCGCCGGGCTGTTGTTGATGCGCGGCGGATCCGCCGGAACGACGTGAACCTCGGCCGCGGTCGCCGGGGCGGATGGAGCCGGGGCCGGAGCCACAGCGGGTGCCGGGGCTGCGGCCACCGGAGCCGGGGTCGGAGCGCTCGCGGGAGCCGCGGCAGGAGCCTTGCTGGCCGCCTGGCTGGGCGTGGCGCTGGGGTCTAGCTTGCCGATTGCGGTGCCGACGCGCACGACGGTGCCGACCGGGTGGTTCTGCGCCACCAAGACGCCAGCGGCGGGAGCCGGCAGCGCCACGGTCACCTTGTCGGTCTCGAGCTCTGCGACGGGCTCGTCGAGCTTGACGGCCTCGCCGGGCTGCTTCAGCCACTTGGCGATGGTTGCTTCGGCGATCGACTCACCAAGCGGGGGAATGACAAGTTCGATCTGAGTCTGTGACATGTTCGATGCGTACCTATGTTGCTCTCTTAAACTCTGTCGAAACCGCGACCGGCCGCGGTGAGGTTATTTCGTGCCCTCGCTGCCGACGGCGGTCAGCACCAAGGTGACGGTCGGTCGGGGCGTTCCATCGGCACTGGCCTCGGACAGCTTGGCGGCTGCACCGGCCTCGGTAAAGTCGGCGAATGCGTCGTTCATCAGCGCCTGCTGTTCCAGCACGTGCGCCTTGTGCGAGCCGGTGGCAGGACTCGCACTCTCGACGCGACTGACAGCCCGGAAGCGCAGCTTGAGGGCCAGCGGCTGCAGGCGCGGGACGATGAAGTTCAGCGCGCCCATGTTGGCCGGCTCTTCCTGCACCCAGATGATCTCGGCCAGGTTGGGGAAGCGATCGAGCGCCGCTTTGAGCTCGCCCATGCGCAGCGGATAGAGCTGTTCGATGCGCAGAAGCGCCGTGCTGCGATCGCCGCGCTTGCCGCGCGCGTCAAGGAGGTCGTAGTAGACCTTGCCGGTGCACAGGATGGCGCGCTTGACCTCCTCGGGCGGCAGGCTCTCGTCGCCGAGGATGGCGTGGAAGCGGCCCCCCGAAAGATCGGTGAGCGGCGAGGTGGCCGAAGGATGGCGCAGCAGGCTCTTGGGCGACATGACGACGAGCGGCTTGCGCCACGGTCGCAGCACCTGCCGCCGCAGGAGGTGGAAGAGCTGGGCCGGCGTCGTCGGATAGACCACCTGCATATTGTCTTCGGCGCAGAGCTGCAGGAAGCGCTCGAAGCGGGCGCTGGAGTGCTCGGGCCCCTGCCCTTCGTAGCCGTGCGGCAGCAGCATCACCAGGCCCGACAGACGGCGCCACTTGTCCTCAGCGCTGCTGACGAACTGGTCGAGGATGACCTGCGCACCGTTCACGAAGTCGCCAAACTGCGCCTCC
>DAORCZ010000616.1:0-5469 GCA_035345735.1 Pseudomonadota bacterium
TACGCCCCGTTCCTGCCGCCGCAGCTACGCGAGGCGATGCTCGCTTCGCTCGATCGCGAGCCCCCACAGATCGCCGCCAATGAGGCCATCCGCACCGACCGCTCGGTGCTGCCGGGCGCGGCCATCGTCGGCGATGCCGGGGGCTGCTCGCATCCGCTGACTGCCACCGGCATGACCGTTGGCTTTACCGACGCCCAGCGATTGGGTCAGCTGCTCGCGGGCCTGGACCGGCTGCAGGACACGGCGGCCGTCGATGCCACGCTGCGCAAGTACGAGATCGCCCGCTATCGCTTCGTCCGTGCCCGCGAGATCCTCGCCGATGCGCTGTACGAAGTGTTCCGCGCCGCCGAGCCGGGGACGCGCGCCATCCGCGCCGGGATCATGCGCTACTGGCAAGACAGCGAACAGGCCCGTGCTCGCTCGATGGCCCTGCTGTCGGGTGCCGACTCGCGCCTATCGATCTTCCTGCGCGAGTACCTGACGGTGGTCAGGAAGTCAGGGGCCGCCGCGCTGTCGACGCCCGGCGAGCGGGGCGCCGCGCTGTGGGGCCTGGGTACAAAGAGCGTCGAAAAGATGCGGCTCGTGGCCCGCGACGTCGGTCAAGAAGCCCGCCGTACCCTTTCCGGCTAGCCGACGCGGTTTGTTCTAGGCCGGCTCGATCTCGGCCCCCGGATCGCCGTACTGCAGCGCGTCGTATAGCTGCAGCGTGCCCACCCACACCAGGGTCGAGCCAAGGACGTGCAGCGCCACGAGAAGCTCGGGCAGGCCGCTGAAGTACTGCACATATCCCAGGCAGCCTTGCCCCAGCGAAAAGGCCAGCAGCGTGACCGCCCGACGCTGCATGAGGCGCGGTGCCTGGCCCAAGCGCAGCAGCACGACCAGCGCGAACAACACCCCCAAGTAGAACAGCACGACATCGGCGTGCAGCCACGAGACCAGTCGCGGCTCTAGCTCGAAGCGCACCGTCGTCTTGGAATCTCCGGAGTGCGGTCCGCTGCCCGTGACAATCGTGCCCAGCGTCAGGATCAGAAACGCCCCACCGCAGAGCAGCCGGCCCAGCATGCGCGCCGCCAAGATCAGCCGCCGCGTCGTCGCCGCTGCCCCTGCGGCTGGCTGCGCGGGCCTACCGGCTTCGGCGTAGGCGGCGTACGCAAAGTAGATCAGGATCGACGAGACCAAGAAGTGGGCCGCGACAGTGATCGGGTGCAGACCAGCCAGCACGGTGATGCCGCCGAGGATGGCCTGCACCGCCACGCCCGCCAGGCCCAGCGCGCTGAAGTTCACCACCCTGCGCTGCCGCGGCGAAGCCCGCAACGCCACCACCAGGCTCGCGACGCAGGCGATGAGCAGCACAAAGGTCAGCATGCGGTTGCCGAACTCGATGTACTTGTGCCAGCCCTGCGCCTGATGCGCGACCGGTACCAACGAGCCGGTCGTGCACTCGGGCCACGTCGGACAGCCCAGACCCGAGCCCGTCAAACGGACCAAGGCCCCGGTCACGACAATGCCGCACTGAGCCAGCAGGGTATAGAAGAAGACGCGATGCGCCGAGGGAGGCAGAGGCTGAACAGGTTGAGGAGTGATCACAGCAAGAGCCTCGTACCACAGGTCCGCCCCGCGCCTCCACCGAGCTGAAGTTCAGTCGGGCTTTAGCCGGCTCGCAGCAGGCGAATGTCTTCGATGGCGCGCTCGGCATCGAGCGGTAGCGTGGCGTTGTAGACGCCGCGGATACGCCCCTCGCCATCGATCAGCAGCATGCTCTCGGTGTGCAGAAACTCGCCGCGCTTGGCCGTGTCACGCGACTGCTTTTCCGCAAAATAGGAATCCCGCGCCAGCTTGTAGATAGCGTCCTTCTCTCCGGTCAGCAGATGCCACTTACCGGCGACGATGCCGTTATCGCGCGCGTATTCCTGCAGCACATTTACGGAATCGATATCGGGCATAACGGAGTGCGAAACCAACTCGACCTGCGCGTCGTTCTGAAAGGCGGCTTGGATGCGGCGCAGGTTGGCGAGCATCTTGGGACAGACCATCGGGCAGCTCGAAAAGAAGAAGTTGGCGACGTAGATCTTGCCGCGCAGCGTCCCGTTGGTCACCGTCTGGCCCGCCTGGTTGCGCAGCGCAAAGGGCGCGATGCGATGGATCTTTTCGTACGCCGGCTGATCTGGCGTAAGCCACTCTGCCGTGAACTCGGCACTCGAATAAAACGGCAGCGTGGCGGGGGCCGCGGGGGCTGAGTGACCCTGCACTGCGCCGCTTTGGGCCGCTGATACCGCCACCGCAAGCGGCGTGGCCGGTCGGGCAAACAGATGCGAAACACACTGGCCGCCCCAGATACTGACGGCAAGCGCCATGACGCACACCATGCGCTTCCGGTTGCTGTTAATGGACGGTGACACAGTCGAAGCGTCCCACGAGTCCATAGCGTCTCCCCTCCTTCACCGTGTAGTTGGTGGTCAAGCGTGCTTGACCATCCCAGATCTGCTGCCGTCCCTCTTCCTGACCTGCGCGGTAGTTGCGCAGCTCGGAGCGGACGCCGTTCTTGTAGTAACCGACCTGCTCTCCGTCAAAGACATCGTGCGAATAGCGATAGACAAACTGCGTCTGGCCGCCGGGCCAGAACCCCACATGCACGCCCTCGCGCAGCCCATGCAGGTAGAGCCGGCGGTAGGCGAGTTGACCATCGGGATAGAAGGCCTGCGCCAGGCCATGCCGCAGGCCCCGCTGGTACGGGATGCGCTGCCCGTAGCGCGCATCGCTGTCGTCGATCACGCTGCCCGAAAAGGCGCGACCACGGTAAGTCAGCACGCCGCGCTGCGACTGCAGAGCCGGATCGCGGCTATCCACCGCCAGGTTTGCAGACTCCGCCGGGACGCAGCCCGACAGAACCCAGAGTGCAATCGCGGCCCGCATGTTAGCGCGTCGCCGTGCCCGGAGTGCCGTAGTAGCTGCCCCCGTTTAGCCAAGGCGCATCGTCGGTGAAGTGGTAGTGAAAGATGCCGTCCGGATATTCGGCCGTAGCGTGTGTGTGGCCGTGGAACGAATCGAGATCAGCGCTCTTCAGCCGCTTGCCGTTTTCGACCGGGCCATAGACCGGATAGCCATCGAGCAGAAAGCCGAGCAGCGCACCCGAGCCCAGCTTCTTGGTCAGGTAGAGCGGCTCGGTGTGGTAGTGGTACTGCAGGCTGGGCGCCGGCGTCGGGTGGCCGTTGTACTGATCGAGGTTGTTGAACTCAAGCGAACTGAGGAGCGCCCCCACACCGTTGTACTGATTGAAGAAGACGACGCCATTCACCGCGACGCCGATGGCGCCAAAGCCAGTGGCACTTTTTGACGCGGCGGGCGTGGGGTTTTTCGGGATGCGGAACGTGATGTCCTGCGCCGCCAAGACGGGATCAGAGACCATGCCCATGAGGTTGATCGCCGTCGAGAAGCTGGGATTGGTGCCGTTGTACGCTTCGTAGTTGGCGCTGGTCTTGCCATAAAACGGCGACTTGTGGTCCGGCAGATCGGTGGTGCGAATGACGACGCTATTGCCGTCGGATGACATCGACGTGATGTTGTAGAACGACGCATAGGCGCTGGGGACGTCTCCCGTGCCGCTAGTGCCACCGCCACACGCGACAAGTGCGATTCCAACGCCTGCGACCGAAAAGCTGCTCCTGGACATGGCTGCCTCCCTGGTTTTGGGTGCGGCAGACGGGCGAAAGAAGACCCAGGCGATCCCGGGCTGCCTCGCTCCTGCGCACTTGTCTGTTGGAAACGTGGGAGGGCGAAGTGGGCAACCGATCAGATCGGTCGGCGGCCAGGGAAAAGAGCGCTACACAGAGGTATCGAGAGCCTGCGCTACGGCGCGTACTGCAGCAGCGTGCCGTCGTCACCAGCCGCCCAGAAGTTGCGCAGGTCGAAACCGCGCAGGGCGCGCAGCGTGTTCGTACCGCTGGTCTGCGACGTCTTGTCGACGATTCGCGTGCCATCCCAGAACAGCAGACGGCCCCCCTCGCCCGCGATCCACACGCGGCTGGCATCAGCGCCCCACACGGCCAGCAAATCCCCAGTCCCGCCCGAGGTTGGGATCGTGCTCCACTTGATGCCGTCGTAGTGGCGGAGGAGCCCCAACCCGCCAGCCACCCAGATATCTGTCGAGTTCAGGCCATGGATGGCCAGCAGTCGCTCAGGCGTACCGCTGGGAATCGCCTGCCAGCTAGAGCCATCCCAGTGGACAATCGCGCCGTCTTCGCCAACCGCCCAGACGTTGGTCGGGCTGTAACACCAGATGCCGAAGAGCTCGGCCCAGGTCGGACTGGCGACGGCAGACCAGGCGGTGCCGTTGTAGTGCAGGATGGTATCCGCGAGAAATCGCTTCGGGGACGGGCACAGCCTTCATTCAGCACAATGAGAGGCTGGCAAATTGAGGAATCCACGGGTAGGCGACCTAGCGAGCAGCCCCGGCGTGTGTGAGACCGGATGTTCGGGGACCGATGGCCGACAGGTCAGGGCTTCCGCGAAAGCGTCCGCGAAAATGAACCGATCGCGGGCGCGGCAGAAGGCAACAGGCAACCGAGGTTGCGCCACTCAGCGTGAGCGTGTTCGCGACTGGCAGTGGCGCAGCGCGGCTTCCGCTGTGCGCAGAGTATTGAGCGAGGACAGGTCAACGCCCAGCGCGACCAGCGCGGTCGCCACCGCGGGGCGCAGTCCAGTGATGAGGGTCTCGGCCCCGAGCAAGCGGGTGGCCTGGACGATGCGGAGGAAGTGGTTCGCGGTCATCGTATCGATGTCGGCGACCCCGGTGATGTCGAGGATGAGGTAGGACGCTCGCTCGGCCTGGATCGCGCTCAGCAGCCGCTCTGTCATATCGCTGGCCCGCATGGCATCAAACGCACCGATGAGCGGAATCATCAGCACACCGCTCCAGATCTTGATAATCGGCGTCGAAAGCTGTGCGTTGAGCGCCGCAAGCTCGGCGCGACTCTGTTCGAGCTCACGATTGCGCTCAGCCAGCTTCTCCAGGGCAGCCTTCAGTTCCTCAGCGCGCACCAGCTGCGAGCTACGCAGCTGCAGATCTTCATGCAGCATGAGCAGGCCGGTGAGGATCTCGCTGAGGCTCTGATCTTCCTGTCCAGCGAGGATCTGCTCGCGCGTGATGGTGCAGCGTCCGGAAGCTATGTCGAACAGGTGCTGGGTGACCAGCTGCGCGATGTCTTCGCTACTATGCGCCATGGGGCTGCGTAAGGGCTGCGAGCGCCTGATCGAGGGTTTTGTGGACCGTGAAGTGTGTCACACCGGCCGTCGTAAAGACGAACTTGCAGGCAATGTTGACCAGGAAGTTCTTGCCGGTAAACGCCGCGATCCGGCGCAGCTTGGGATCATTCTTGAAGACGTCGACGAGCTTGGCGCGAATCTCCGCGCTGGGGAGCGGAGCCTCCTGCAGGTCGATGAGATAAGAAAAGGAGCTCATGGTGCTGGTCA
>DAORCZ010000617.1:0-5462 GCA_035345735.1 Pseudomonadota bacterium
TGGCGGAGAGCGGCCTGCCGCCGATCTCGGATCTGCTGCCCGAGGTGCCGCAGGGCCTCAAGGCGCTGCTCGATCGCTGCGTGGCGCGCGATCGAATGCGGCGGCCACACCATGTCGACATCGTGCGTGACGAGCTAGAGGCCCTGGCCGCGATCTACGTGCCACTGGGCCAGTCCAGCCCTGGGGTCAGCAAGCCAGACACGCTGATCTCGTGCATCGCGGCATCGTTTCTGCGCGTCAGCCGCCACGGCGATCATCTGGCGCAGGTGTTCTATCAGCACTTGTTTCGGCTGCAGCCGCAGCTGCGGTCGCTGTTTTCGGAAGACCTGTCGATCCAGCATCGCATGCTGATGTCGGCGCTGAAGCTGTGCGTGGAAAACCTGCGCCAGACGCAGCGGCTGGTGCCCTATCTGTTAGAGCTGGGACAGCGCCACGCACGATACGGTGTGCAGCCGCAGTTTTTGGGCGTGATGGGCCGTGCCCTGCTCGATGCGTTGGCCTCCGTCGACGAGGAGTGGGGGCACGAGGTCGAGGCGGCCTGGAGCCAGGCCTACGAGCACATCGCCAAAGTGATTGCGCAGGGCCTGGGGCAAGCCCAGCTCAGCGAGAGTCGCAGCAGCGCGCCGCGGGCGCACTGGGAAGTGCCGCTGGTCGCCTCGCAGACGCAGTGGGCGGCAGCGACTGAGGGCGAGGTGGCCTACCAGCGCCAAGGCGTCGCCGGCATCGACCTTTTAGTCTGCGATGAGTGGCTAACCCACCTGGAACAGAGCCTGCAGTTTCCCGCCGTCGCCAGCTTCTACCGCCAGCTCGCTTCGTTCAGTCGCGTGCTGCGCTTTGATCGTCGCGGCTGCGGCATGTCGAGTCGGCCCAGCCGGCTGTCGACGGATGACGCCGTGGCCGATATCCGCGCGGTGATGGATGCCGCCAGCGCGGACCGCGTCGTCCTGCTGGGGATCGGCGATGGTGGGATTGCCGCCACCCTGTTTGCCGCCCTGCGACCCGAGCGCGTGCGCGCCCTGATCCTGTACGGCAACGGCCGCCTGCTGGCCGAGAGCAGCGAGACCGAGCTCCCCGAAGATGCGCTGGCCCGGCACCTGGATGCGGTCGCCAACCGCTGGGGTCTGCCGCTGTTTATCGATACGCTGGCTCCGTCGCTGGTGCACGACCCGGCCTTCCGTCGTTACCTGGGGACGCAGTGGCGCTACGCCGGCAGCCCCAGCGATGCCGAGCGGCTGCTGCGCTTGGCAGCCGGATCCGGTACCCGGCCGGTGCTGGCGACGTTGACGACGCCGACGCTGATCCTGCATCGCACAGGAGACCGTCATCGCTCGCTCTCCGACAGTCAGCGGCTGGCCGCCAGCATCCCCAGCGCGCGCTTTGTCGAGCTGCCGGGAGAAGATCACCTGATCTGGGCCGGCCACAGCGATGCCGTCCTGGATGCCATCCAGCGCTTCCTGGCCACCGTGCCCAGCGAGCCGCGCTCGGGTCACTACGTCGGCTGCGTGCTGGCGATTGGGGCCCGGGGCGGGCACATCTCGGCTGAGCTGCACGAGCTGGCCTCGCGCCTGATCAGCAAGCATCGCGGCCTGTCGACCGACACGCAGGTGGATCGCGCGATCATCGGCTACTTCGATGGGCCGGCCCGCGCGCTGCAGTGTGGCTTGGCGGTGGTGCGGACGGCGCAGCTACATCACCTGGCGGCGGCGGCAGCGGTCGAGGTGGGGGTGATGTCCTCGGCGGCGACGCTCAACAGCGAAGCGGTTCAGCGTGCCATCGCGCTTTCGCACGCCGCGGCTCCGGGCGAGACGTTGGCCACCGAGTCGGTGTGCGAACTCTCGGCGGCCGCTGGTCTGCAGTTCGTCGTCTACCCGGGTTTCAGCACGCCGACGCCGCTTACCGCAGGTCCGCTCTATGAAGTGCGAGGCCGATCGGAATAGTTCCCTGCGAAGGGACTAGCGAACTTCGAAGGCACCGATGTCGTAGCCCGACCCCTTGGGACGGGAGTTGCCGGCGAGGTCAGACGTGGGGAAGGTATCGCCGGTGCCGGGCTTGGCCTTGTCGATGCAGCAGCTGCTATTGACCGTCGAGTTGCTCTTGAGCAGGAAGCCCGCTTCCAGCTCGAAATCGGCCTTGGCGAGGCCGGGCAGCGTGACCATCTCACCGGTCTGCACGACGCTGTCTTTCCAAGTGACGGTGTCGGCATTCACGAACTGCGTGCCCATGGTCAGGATGTTGTTGAACAGCGACTGGCCAATCATGACCGCCGGCTGCGGGACCTGCTTCGGGGGGCCGTACATGCCGCCGATGACCCCGCCGGAGGTGCGACGACCATTGCCGACCACCGTGTTGAAGCGCATATCGACCGTCCACAGCTGGCAGCTAAAGCTGCTGAGATCGATGCCCGCCCACATGTTGCCGGCGATCACGTTGTTGTAGATCTCGGCCTTGGCGGCCCGCTTGCAGAACGCGCGGGAGGAGGCCAAGCCAATGCCGGCATCGAAGGCGGTGGCCGCCGGATTCTGCAGATCGCTGAAGCTAGGGACGCCGATGTAGTTGTTGTACACGCGCAGGTTGCAGCGATCGGCGGCGATGCCGGTCGACAGCCAGGTCTCGTTCACCGGGACGCTGCCTTCCATGACGTTATTGCGTACGGTCAGGCTGGCGATGATGTCGGAGTCGCCGTTGATGCAGGACAAGAGGTTTCCGGTCAGCAGCACCTCGACCATGTTGAAGTGATCGACGGTGACGTTGGAGCTGGCGTTGCTGATGGCAAAGCTGGTGCCGCGCGAGTGGATGGTGGCGGGCCGGGTGACTTGCAAGACCGGCGAGGGCGCGCCGATGAACACGAACTTGCCCTTGTCGATGGGGATGCTCATCGCGTCGTAGTAGGCCAAGGGCGAATTGTCACCGATGACGCGGACGTAGGTGCGGTTGGTCTGCGTCAGCGCCGCGGTGTAGCCAACGTCCAGGGTGCAGAACGGATCGTCGGGAGTGTTTCCACCGACGGTACCGGACGACTTGCAAGCGCCGACCTGCTTGCGGATATAGACGACCTGACCGCGGTCGCCGTTGAGCGCGCAGCGGCCTTCGGTGCCGGGGGATAGCTCGCCCTCGCCGATGCAGACCAGCGAGTTCTGGCACAGGCTGCCGTCGTGGCACTTCAGCGTGCCCTCGCAGTCCGAGTGCTGGTTGCACTTGCGGCAGATCTGGTTCTGGCAGATGGGGGCTGACTCGGGGCAGTGACTGTTCTCGCGACAGGCGACACAGCGCGTCGCGCTGCCGGGGGCGGTGCCGCAGAGCGGAGTATCGGCAAAGCGACTGCAGGCCTGATCTCCCGCCGCGTCCAGCGTGCAGGCGACGCAGTGCTTGCTCGCAGGATCGCAGTAGGGCAACGAGGGGTCGGTGCAGGCATCGTTGTTGGAACAGCTATTCACCATGCGCGGCACGCAGCTTTTGAGCGTCATGTTGCACATGTAGCCGCTGCCCCGGCTCTGCAGACAAAAACTATCGCTATCGCAGTAGTCGGGGTCGTCAGTGACGCAGCCGCCACCGACGGCAACACCCACCAGTAGACCGCCCACCAGGCTGACCAGCAACCAGGCCATGTTCTGCGGTGCTCTGTCTGCGCGAGTTCGTTCTGTCATCTGCGGACTCCCTCCTTGGTCCACGCTAACACAGGAACTACCGTCGGTGGATTTGTGAGCTCCGAGAATTTTGCCGCCGCCCTCGCTCCCGCCCTTGCTCTCGCCCAACCGGGCAGCGACGCGAGGTATTCGCTCTCTCGCTTTGTGGGCTTGGTATGATAGGTCTGTGACGACTCAGAGCCGAGAGACAGGTCCTACCCTAGAGGGTCGCTTCAAGATCGGGAAGATCATCGGGCGCGGTCCATCCGGTGTGGTCTATTCCGGGACCGACACGCAGACCGGTCAGCCCTGTGCGGTCAAGCGCCTGCACGCCCACTTCTACGTCAAGGACGTGCTGGCCCGCGTGAAGAAAGACGCGCTGGCGGCGGCGGCGCTGGGTCATCCCGCCATCTTGGCCCCGTATCACGTCGGACAGGAGATGACCGGAACGCTGTTCCTGGTCTGTCGCTTCGTCCAGGGCGAGTCGCTGGCCATGCGGCTGCATCGCGGCCCGCTGTCGTTTACCGCGACGCTGGCCATCTTGGACCCGCTGTGCGCGGCGCTGCAGATGGCGCACGACTCGGGCATTGCCCACGGCGGCATCACGCCGGCCAATGTCATCTCGGTGACGTCGGGGCGGGTGGTGCTGACCGACTTTGGCATGTGCCATCTGCGCGGCACGCCGAAGATCAAGTGGGGCGGCGCGGTGGGCTATGCCGCTCCTGAGACGTTGCAAGACGGCGCGGCGCTGTGCTCGCCACGCGGCGACGTCTTCGCCTTGGGCGCGCTGGTCTACGAGTGTCTCACCGGCCAGCGCATGTTTACCTCGACCAGCGTGGCGGCCTTTATTGCCTCGGTGCAGAACCCGCCGCGGCTAGGGGCCAGCCAGGCCCGCTATGAGCACCTCGATGCCGTGCTGGAGATGGCCTGCGCGCCGCAGCCCGACGAGCGCTTTGCCACCCCGGCGGCGCTGTGGCGGGCCCTGCAGGCCTCGCTGCTGGATAACAGCGAGAACGAGCCGGCCGAAGCGGACAGCAGTCGGGAGAGCGAACCGGTCGTCACCCCGGTGGTCGTGGTCGAGAGCAAACCAAACCCGGCCCCGGCTCCGGCCCCGGCCCCGACACCGGCCCCAGCTCTCCTCGACGAGACGAGCTTTGCCGATCTGAAGCTGGATGACGACCTGATCGGTGGCACCGATCCCATGGGTCTGCCCCCGAACAGCCGTCCCCCGAAGCGCTCGACCGCGAAGCCCGGGACCTTGCCGTCGGCGGCTCAGCTTCAGGGAGCCCAGGCCAAGCCCGCGGCGGCCGAAGCGAACCCCAGCCTGCCAGCCGCGAAGGCGACGGAGACCAGCGCGCCGCTGCCCGGTACCCGCGCCCCGGTGCGGGCCATCGACATCCCAATCGGCGAGTCGAGCGCGGACCTGCACCCCGTCTCGCTGCCGCCGCCCCCATCGCTAAGTGCCCCAGTGCGCGATGCCCCGCGCAACCTGGAGCCGATGCGGGCGGCCAAGAGTGGACCGACAAGCAAGGCAGGACCGACGCGAGCGCAAGAAGACGCGCCGGTGAACCTGCACAACATCCCAGCATCGGGACGGACGCTGCGCCCGATCTCGGCCCTGCCGGCAAACACCGCCGTCGAGGCAGCGGCCAGCGAACACCGCGAGGCGCCGGCCAGCGAGGCCCCTGTGGCTCGACCCGCCGAAAGCAGCGAGGCGGCTCCCGCCAAGCCAGCGGCCCGCGCCCCGCAGCACTCGCCGGTGCCTCTGCCACCGGCCCCGGCTGCCGTCGCCGTCAGCGCGAAGCCCGCCGCCCCGGCTGCCGCCGCCGCTCCACCTGC
>DAORCZ010000618.1:0-5460 GCA_035345735.1 Pseudomonadota bacterium
TGGCCATGGTGCCGTAGGGGCGATACAGCGAGCGTCCACCGTTGCCGATAATCGATACCGCGGGGAGGTTCGGGCGGGGAGCCGGTTCGTTGATCAAGTAGGTGAGCGAGACCACTTTCGAAGGGATCATGCCCGGCGCGAAGGCGGCGGCGCGAATGACGCGCGAGCTGCCGATGCTGATGGTGCCGCCGTAGGCGATACCCGTGGTCGCGGTCGGCTCTGAGCCGTCGGTCGGTCCGGCGACATCCGTGGTGTCGGTGTAGCGCACGGTGGCGCCGGGCGTCGCGCTGGTCAGCGTGAGGGTGGTCGCCGCGCTCAGAAAACCACCAGGGTTAGAAGCCGCGGGGGCCGAGACAATCGCCGAGAACTCGGTGCCGGCATTGGCTGCTCCCGGAGTCGCCTGATCGAAGTACACATAGTTGCCCTGCGCGTTCCTGCCGTACGAGTGAAAGGGCGATCCGGGCGGCAGCTTGGAGAACTCGTGCACGACTGCGCCCGTCGCATCGCGCAGCGCCAGATACTCGCCGTCGGCATCCAGCGAGAAGTCGGCGTGCAGATAGCCATTTGGGGCAGGGTTCTTGATGTCCTGGCTATCGAGGATGACGACCAAGTAGCCACCGGCAGGGATGCTGACATCGGGGAAGCGCCACTTCTGCGGCGTGCCCGTGGTGTCGGTGAGCGACCAGCCGTTGAGCGACAGGGCGGTCGACTTGGCGTTGTAGATCTCGACCCAGTCGTTCACCGAAGCCGGCGCGTCGGGATTGTCTTCGATGGCGCCATCGAGATCGACGACGGGCTCGACCGAGCCGACCATATAGCGCCAGTTCGGTGAGTTGTTCGCCACCAGGGTGGTGCCCGTCGCGCCAATGCGCAGATCGGCCTTGATCGCGATATCGCCATCGTTAATCGATACGTTGTGCGTCTGAATCGACAGCACGTTGGCGCCGGGGACAAGGACGTTCTTGGCGGGGTCGATGACGACGGCAGTCTGCGCCCCTGCGTAGTTCCGGGTGGCGTTGGCGACGGCGGTGCGAGGAACGAAGGTATTTGACTGCTGCAGGTTGGCGCGTGCGACCTCGACGCCGTTGATGTAGGCGACGAACGAGTCGTCGTAATCGACGAGTAGCTGCAGGGGCGTCGGGTCTGCCGCATCGGTCGCCGACACGTTAAAGACGATGCGCGTGTACAGGGAGGGCGTGTTGCCAACGATGCCCGTGACCGTGGTACCCATACCGGCGATGCCCTGGCCGTGCGGTCCGGGGCCGGCGGTCCAGGCCGTGTCGTCGTAGGTCGCCTTGCCCCACGGCACCGACAGGCGTCCGCTAAACAGCAGCGCCGGATCGTAAAGGCCCCCGGCCGGCTCGACGACTCCCGGGAAGTACTGCCAGGTGTCGGTGGCGTTCACCAGCGCCACGGGCGAGGCGCTCGCGATGCCCAGGCTGCCGCTGAACACGAAGTTGGCGTTGGTCGAAGCGAGGTTGAGCGCCTGCACGGCAATGACGTTGGCCCCGGGCACGAGCCGCACATTCGCCGCACCGAGGTCTACCGTCTCGGTGTAGAGATTCACATCCTGCGTCGTCGCGTTCAGATCCGGGTCGTAGGCGTGCTGGTCGTGATACTGAAACTGCCCCACGGGACCCGCCCAGCGACGCGCAAGCTCGACGCCGTTGACGTAGACGATGAAGCCGTCGTTGTAGCTCGTGGTCAGCTGCAGCTTCTCGGTCCGGGCGGCATCGCTGGCGCTGACCGTAAACGTCTTCCGCAGATACAGGGTTGGCGTCAGGTTCCGCATCTGCGTCTGCGGATTGGTGCCAAAGGCGGGGGCGGCCGGCGTCGTGGTCCCAAAGCCAAACGGCCCAGGTCCGCTCTGCCAGCCTCGCGCCGCGCTGTCGTCGAAGCCGACCTCGTAGAACGCGGGTCCGGCGCCCAGCTTGGGCGTGGTCGCGGTCGGCCAGCGGAGCTGCCGATCTGATGCGGCGTGCACGACTTCGTTGATGAAGACATCCTGGACCACGCCCGCGCCGGCGTCGTTCGGTTCACCCGTGCCTGTGTAGCTCGTGTTGTTGCCTGTACACGCGACCGTTAGGGCGACACTGATCCCACAGCAAGCCGTTAAGAAGCTCGTCCATCTCATCCGAACACCCCCCTCTCATACAGTCGGCGCACTGGCCCCCGGCGGTCTACTGCGATCTGTCCCTAGTGGGCGTCGACGCAAAGCTGCACCGCACCCGCGCTGCGCTGAGCCGCGAGTTTCTCCTGGGCTCCTCCCGACTTGCCGGCACACCGACATCGCCACCTCATCACGGTCAGGTGCGGAAGGCAGAAGGTGGCGCGAGCAAGCCTGGCCGGTGAACCGCTGCGAGGGGCGGTGCCCGATGGTCGCCGCGGGCTGTCGCGCGCTGGATGCCTACGCGTCCCACTGCCGCTCGGTCGGCGAAGTGTCGAGCCGGATTGGCAACCTGGTCGGTCGCCCCGTGTCCACTAATACCGGATGCCACCGACGGCGGTAAGCGGGATTCCGGTGGCTAGATGAGCAAGTCCGAAGGCCAGTGGGATGAAGCCCACAGCCGTGCCGATGGACACGGCCTCAGAGTATCGCGAGCTGCAGCGCGTCATTCCCATGTACACCCTGCAGTCGGGATCATTCGCTTTGTCGACGAGGAAGGCAGAGGTGAGCGTCAGCGTGAGCCCGATCACGTTGAACACGATGCCGGTCGCCAGCAGCTTGGCTCCCTGGTTATGACGCCGAAGCTGCGCTACCGACTTTGCGTCGAGTACCGGCGGCTTCATACCGCTGATCATCGGCACGAAGTCCGGCGGAACTCCCGGCACGCCGTGCCCAACGACCGATGCAGAGGCTCCCCCAGCCGTGCTCGAGGGCGGGACAGACGTCGCGGCGCTGTCCAGGTCTGCTTCCCCCGCTGGGCTGGCGCTATCGGTGCTGCGAGGAACCGACACCGCAGGTGGGCTGGCTGGAGTCGTTCGTGTGCCCTCCTGCCCCCAGGTAGTCGCCGCCGCGCCTGAGATGGCTGAGAGCACGGTCAGACCGAGGACGGTACGAAGGATGCCTAGCTTGCCGCAGGCGAGCAGATTCCTACCCATGGGATCCCCCAATCGCACTCCTGTCGTAAGGAGGTTGCGTCGTGACTACGCAGCCTTCATGCCAACCGAGAGCGGCTTTGACGGGCGCGCAAAGAGACGCTGGGCTTGGCTAGGGCGACCCGCGGGCGCACCGGCTGCGTACCGTACGCGTCCGCTGCGGATCGTCTCGATTGGCAAGACTGGTCGCGCCCGCCGGCTCCGGCGTTAGCTCGGCGCTCTGCCGTTCGCGTCGGCAGTCATCACAGGGCTGGTTACCTGGGCGCGGGGCTAGTGCCCCTGGCTTTCGATCCAGCGCAGCATCTTTTTTTCCAGAAGATCGAGCGGCATCGATCCGCTGCCGAGGAGCTGATCGTGGAAGGCGCGGAGGTTCCACTTTGAGCCCAGCTTGGACTCCGCTTGCCGACGCAGCGCGAGGAGCCTGAGCTGTCCAACCTTGTAGGCCAGAGCCTGCCCTGGCCAGCCGATGTAGCGATCGGTCTCGGCCTGGATGTACGACTCATCCATCGCCGTGTGCTGTCGGAAGTAGTCGACCATCTGCTGCCGGCTCCAGTGCTTGCTGTGCACGCCGGTGTCGAGGACCAGGCGGACCGAGCGCACCATTTCGTTGGTCAGCCGTCCGTAGTCGTTCGCGGGGTCCTGGTACAGACCGACTTCCTTGCCCAGTCGCTCGGCGTACAGCGCCCAACCTTCCATAAAGGCGGAGTAGGTGGCGTACTGGCGGTGGGCGGGAACATCCTTCTGCTCTTGCGCCAGCGAGAGCTGAAAGTGATGCCCGGGAATGCCTTCGTGATAGGCGGTCGACTCGATCACAAACAGCGGCTGCTGCGCGTGATCGCGGGTGTTCACGACCACGCGTCCCTTGCGGCTGCCATCGGCTGCGCCCAGGTAGTACATCGCTTGTCCGGACTCTTTTTCGCGGAACGGCTCGACGGCCTCGACGACAAGCTCGGCCCGCGGCTGGGTTCCAAACAGGGTCGCGACCTGGCCCGCCATCTTGCCGATATACAGGCGGTACTGCTCTAGGATCTGCTCGCGCGAGCGGGCGTACTGCTGCGGGTTTCCCTTGAGCGCCGCGCGGTAGGCCGCCAGGTCCTTGTATCCCTGCCGCTTGGCGAGCGCCGTCATCTCCTCTTCGATCTCGGTCACACTGCGCTTGCCGATCTCGTGAATCTCGTCGGGTGACAGCTCGGTCGTGGTGTGCTCACGCACGCAGAAGCGATACAGCGTGTCGCCATCCGGCAGCGCCCACAGCCCCGGTTCGGCGCGACCTTGGTTGGCATACTCTTCCGCTACGAAACGCGCGAAGTCGCGATAGGCGGGGACCACCTCTTTATCGATAGACCTCAGGATCGCCGCGCGCAGCCGCTGGCGCTCCGGCTCCGAGATGGTTGCTGGAAACTGGCTCAGCGGATGTGCGAGCGGGTTTTTCTCGCCGAGAACCGTCATCGCCGCGGACTGCCCAACGACCTTCTGCAGCAGATAGCGTGGCTGCACCCGCTTGTCGCGCACACCGCGACGGGCCAGCTCGATAATCTGCGCGAAGGCGCGCGGCAGCCCGGTGAGGCGCGCAAGATAGTTCTCATAGTCCTTCACTCGGTGAAAAGGGCTGCCCTTCATCCACAAGACGGGCTGGATGTGGAAGCCCCACAGCGGCTCGATGGGCATCTCGTGCAGCTTGAGCTCATACGATCTCATCGCCAGCTCCAGCCGGCGCTGGAGGAGCTCGCGATTGAGCTGATCCTCCTGGGAGAGTCCGCCGGGCTCGATCGCTCCGAGCCGCTGGGCGAAGGTGCGCCGGGTCGCGTACTGAGCCTGCAGACTTTCCGCGGAGTAGTCGCTGAGCTGGTCGTTGTAGCGGTTGATGCCCCAGTCCGTTGTCGCGATCTCCGGCTGCGTGCGCGCTTCGAACTCCCACTCCTCTGCGAACAGCGCCAGTAGCTGCTGGTGCCTGTCGCCGGCATCGTTCGCAGCGGCCGTGTGGAGCGGCAGTGCACACAGGGCAAGCGACAGCAGCCAGCGGTGTCTGGGCATCGAGATCTCCTTTTTTGCAGGGACAGCATGAGCGTGTCGCGCGTGCGCCGAGGCGAGGGGGCGGAGTCGCGACCGGAAGATTGAGAGAGGAAGGAGGGGAGTGCGGCGTGTGTCTGGCTGCCCGCGGGGACAGCAGCCGATGCCCCGCCGGGTGGGCTGCAGCTAGTCGAGGATTTCGACGGCGCCGAGCTCTTCCGCCTGCGCCAGGAATTCGCGGATGCGCTCGGGCAGCGGACGGCCGTCCTCGATGTGCTGACGGAACCCGTCGCTGCCGCAGATCTGGGCCAGCTCGGGCTGGCTGGTCTCGCCACTTAGGCGCAGCGCGGT
>DAORCZ010000619.1:0-5450 GCA_035345735.1 Pseudomonadota bacterium
CGTTCGCGCCGCATGCGATGGCGCGCATCGGCATTGGGAAGCGAATCACTCAACAACGTAGCAGTAGTCAGAAAAGCCAAACTCAAGCCGATACGTTCGATGGGAAGAAAGCTACTCATCTACGTTTTCACCCCCAATATATCTAGCGATTATAATCGCATAACGATACGGGGGGATAGCGATTTACACGCGCCCCGGCGGCCAGCACGACGCCTGCCAGCCTGGCGCCAGGTCGGCTGGTGCTGCCGTCGGCGGCTCCCAACTCCCTGGTCGGCAAAGCGGCTCTGCTCCAGCGCCGGACAGGGCGCAGCCCCCCCCCGATCGGCCAGCCAACTACTTGCAAAGATCGCCGGCCACGTGTCCGCCGCCATCTTCGGGCATACCGCCGATGGCGCGACCGCGCAGCGCGGCATTGATGAAGCTGAGGCGTCGATTCTGGGCTCGCCCGTCCGCCGTGCTGTTATCAGCAATCGGCTTGGTACTGCCGAAGCCGACGGCCAGCAGTCGCTTGCACTCAACGCCGTGCGCCACCAGCCACCGCCCGACGCTGAGCGCGCGTTTTTCGCTGAGGCTCTGATTCTGGGCAGCATTGCCTTGGTTGTCGGTATGCGCCTCGATCCGCAGCAGTGAGACGTAGGACTTCTCCTTCAGATAGCCGGCGACAACCTCAAGGACGGCGTCGCTCTCTGGACGCAGCTTGTCGCTCCCCGTCTCGAACTGGACGGGGCCCGGCAGCTTTAGCTCGTTGCCCTGCAGCGTGTAGCTACCGGCCAGCGCGCCCCCCCATGGGAAAGCCAGACAGAGGGCGGCGGATGCCGTCACCAACCACCGAGAGACTGCTCGATTACTCAACATCACCGATCTCACTCCTTGTCGATGTCACGGTCGCGCGTAACGGGGCCTCGCAGGGGCTTCCGGCAGCCAGCCATCAACGAGTCATTGGCCTGAGATTCCTAGCCTTTTGCGGCTGCGCTGACCTAGGCGATGCCACGGCAGCTTGCACCGTTCCCATCATATGACGAAGCACCCGCAGGCATAGTCCAGGCAGATTCCTAATTCCCCACCCCAGCCGGCCTTCAGGCCCCAAAAACAGCGGCTGATTAGGGATGTTCCAAGAGTGGGATTGACACTCCTATGTGGTCGGCTGAAGTTCGTTTCTCACCGTCGGTAACGAAGTTCCTAAATGTCGCCGTCTAAATACCGCTGATCGTATAGAAATTTTGGGTTTCCTTCGCTTGTAAGGTTTGCAGTACAATGCGGCCGGGTAGGCATGTGCTGCAGACACTGTCTTGGCTCTATACGCGGCACTTGGGGATGTGGGGAAAAGGAGCCTTCCAGGTCTGCCTAGTTTCCTAAAAAGGAGTTTCAGATGAGTCGTCGTCTGTTGTCCCATTCACTAGCTGGTCTTGGTCTTAGCCTGGGGATGCTCAGCGGTTTTGCCGCCTGCACGGCACCTGACCTGAGTCAGCCTTGCCCGATTCCACCCGGCGCCACCGACGCCGAACGGACGGCGGCGCTGAATGCCTGTTTCAAGGTCATGAGCGCTGACGTCGTCGATACCAAGCTCACCAAGGATATCGACATCCTGTTCATGGTCGACAACTCGACCTCGATGAGCCCGAAGCAGAGGGCGATCGCCACGGCGATTCCGACCTTCATGCAGAAGATCGACGCCACCAAGGCGAACTATCACATCGGCGTCATCACCTCGGACGTCGGGACCCTGCCCCCGGGCAAGACGACGTTCCCCGGTTCGACGGAAGTCCGCTGCAACACGGCCAAGGGCGACGACGGCCTGCTGCAGAACAAGCCCTGTTCCAGCCGTATCCCGGCCTCTGACCAGAACACCGAGTTCGCCCTGGCCTGCAAGGCCACGACGACCGGCCTGTGCCAGGATCCGTCCTTTGTGCCGCGCGACCTGTGGATTGCCAAGGACGGCACCTCGGTCAACGTCACGCCGACCAACCCCGGTGCCCTC
The DNA here is from genome assembly GCA_035345735.1 of Pseudomonadota bacterium. Classification (GTDB taxonomy): domain Bacteria; phylum Myxococcota_A; class Polyangia; order Palsa-1104; family JAEUJZ01; genus JAEUJZ01. The sequence goes on from DAORCZ010000619.1 coordinate 1,979, forward strand.
AGCCCCAGCGAGATCGCGCAGCGCGCCTTCCAGTGCATCGGCCTGGTCGGTGACTATGGCTGCGGTGTCGAGTCGCCTCTGGAGTCGGTCAAGCGCGCCCTCGATGGCCACCTGACCGAGAACAAGGGCTTCTTGCGCGACAACTCAGTCCTCGCGGTTATCTTCATCACCGACGAAGACGACTGCTCGGTGCAGCTGGCACAGCGCCAGTACCTCGATCCCGCCGCCACCAACTGTGGCACGTCAAACCCCGACCCCGACTACAAGTGCTACAACCTCGACTATCGCTGCATCGCCAAGTCGCTGCAGTGTGACGAGCCGCTCAACGCGCCGGGCCTGAAGCACAACTGCAAAGAGCGGCCAGGCAACTTCCTTGAGCCGGTCGACAAGTACGTCAAGTTCCTCTCGGCGCTGCGCCCGAAGGAGAAGCTGATCCTCGCCGGCATCTGGACGCCGTCGATCCAGGACTTCCAGGCCCGCGGCGGCACGGGCGACGGTCAATACCAGGTCGATGGCGTCAGCAACGACTTTTCGACCAACGTCCTCAACCGTGGCGAGAAGACGAAGGCAGCTTGCTACGATCCCGATCCGATGATGAAGCTGACCACCAGCCCCAAGGGCTTCTTCGGCCAGGCTCAGCTGCGCCTGTCGTCGTTCATCCGCAAGTTTGATCCCTCGGTCTACGTCGAGCAGAGCATCTGCGACGCCGCGAACTACGGCAAGGCGCTCGACTCGATCGCCGACAAGGTGGTCAAGGCGGTCAAGGGCGACTGCTTGGCGGTCAAGCCGCTGGTCCAAAATGGTCAGCCAGCCTGCTTGGTGGGCTTCGTCGATGCCAACCAGCCGGACTCGCTGCCAGACGCCTACCTGCCGCAGTGCAGCGCGACCTGCTGCAATGCCTGGGCAAAGGAAGCTGAGCCAATCATCAGCAACCCGAACATCGTCGCGGCCTGCACGCCCGAAGCCGCGGACTGCTACTGCGCCGTCACCAGCACGGCCGGTCGCTGCCCCGATACCGCGGTGGCCGGCGTTTGGCGCAAGGGCAACCAGCCCCCACCGGCCGGCAAGGTCGTGAACTTCCGCTGCGCCGGGACCCGGCCGCCTACCGCGGCTAGCTACGACGGCGACACCTCGGTCGATGTCCAGTAACTAGCGCGCGCTCGCCTCGCCCCTCTCCTTCCGCCTCTCCTCCTCACCCAGTCAGCTGACCTCGCCCGCCCCTGCGGCGGCGAGCACGCGTTCGTTCTGAACCGATGAAGCCTGCCGCGCTGGCTCGTCTTTAGCCGCGATCGACGCCGGACTTGCGGCGAAGAAGCCCTGGTAGCTGACGGGAAGTTCTGATTACATAGTCACATCGCAGTCATGTGTCCGCAGCAGACATGGGTAGTGCGGGGACGGTCTTCCCTGCTGGCGATGGCCTGCAGCTTGGTGCTTGCGCCCGGCTGCCGCACGGCCGAGTCGCCTGGGCAGCCAACCGGGGGAGCCGAGGTTCCGACCCAGAGCGCACGGCTGCTGCAGGCGCATCATCCATCGGTCGCGACACTTTCGGCAGACGGCCAGACGCTGTACCTCGTGGCCATGGATGACGCGGGCGTCTACCAGATCTATCGCGGGCCGGTGGGGACACCGCCTGGGGTCGTTCCCAGCACGATCACCCTGTCGTTTCCCGTCTCAATCCTGGTCAGCGCGGATGATTCGCAGCTTGTGATCGTTGACTACGGCGACGCAGGAGGCGAGTCGCCAACCGGTGCAGTCTATGCGGGCCCCATCGGCGGCGCGCTTTCTCGCTTGGGTGGCACAGCCGCACCGACTTACCCGACCGCCGGCGTGCTGGCCGTGGATCAGCGGTCGCTGTTCGTCACCGGGCGTGCCCTGCCGAGTGCGGGGGGCGAAGCGATGCTCTGGCAGGTGCCGCTGTCAGGCGGCGATGCGGTGTCGCTTCATCGCGGCGCGCCGCTGTCACAACCGATCGGGCTTTCGCTGGCAAGCGACAACACGCTGTACGTGGCCGACGCGCAAGGAGCCCAGGGTCAGGGCGGCGCGATCTTCGCCCGCCGCGGCGATCAGCTGCTGCAGATCAACAAGCAACCCCTGGCCCTAACGTACCCCAGCGGTCTTAGCGCGGCTGGACGCGGCAGTCCCGACCTACTTTTCACCACGACGATCGCCACCGGTACCGAGCCCTGGCTGCGGCGAATTTCTCCCAACGGAGCCCTGCAGGACGTTGTGTTGCCCATGCTGACCGAGGCCACCAGTCTGTCGCGAGCCCAGGCGGCCGATCGCTGGGTAGCCATCGATGCCGTCTTGCCGGGCACCGGTTCTGCGACTCCTCCGTCGGCTGGGGCAGGTGCTGACGGCGCGGTGCTGCTGCTGTCGCCGTAGCCACCGGTTCGGGTTTCCTGACTTTCATCGCGATGCGCTGCCGGAGCACCGCAGCAAGGCGGATACACATGACCGAGCGCCCCAACAACTCAAGCAAGCCGGCGAAGCGCCGGTATCTCCCCGGCGTATGCGGCGCGCTGCTCATGGCGTGGCTAGGCATGGACTCGGGGGCGCAGGCGTCGAGTCATCGGGACGCTCCCCTCATCGCTGAGGATCCAGCGGCCGATGCGACCGACCTCTATGCCTTCCGCACTCCGCTCGCGGCCACCGACATCGGCATTGCCCCGGCCAGCTTGGTCATCATCGCCAACTACTGGCCGTTGCAAGAACCGGGGGGCGGACCCAACTGGCCACGCTTTTCCGACGGTGTGCTCTACGAGATCAAGATCGACAACACGGGCGATGCCATCGAAGACATCACCTACCAGTTTCGCTTCCGCACCGAGTATCTGAAGCGGGACAGCGGGCTCCTGGCGAGCGATCCGGTGACCGCGAGCGACGCGGCGGCGCTGCAGGTGCGTCAGCGCTATAGCGTTACGCGAGTCGAGCGCAACGGCAGCACAACGGTGTTGCTGCGTGATCAGCTCACCCCGCCGGTCTACGCCGGCAGCTATACCCTGGGCTCGGCATCGGCGTATGAGGCGTTGGCCCAGACCACGGTCTATCCGCTGGGTGGCAATGTCAGTTCCAACGGCCGCGTGTTTGTCGGCCAGCGCGACGATCCGTTCTATGCCGACCTTGGCAGCCTGTTCGATCTGCTGCGCGTCCGCTGCCAAGCCACGCCCAACGCAGCGGCCGGCTGTGGCGGCGGAGGCGCAGTGCGGGGCGTCGACTACGTCGCCGGCTACAACGTGCACACAATTGCTCTGCAGATCCCCGTGATCCAGCTCTTGCGTACCAACGCCGCCAGCATGGGGCGCGATGTCGTCCTGGGAATCTGGACAACCGCCAGTCGCCCCCGGGTCACCATTCGCCGCGCTCCACCGCTCATCGCCGCAGAACAGGTCAGCCCCCAAGACGCGACCGGCCCGTGGGTGCAGATCTCGCGCCTGGGTCTGCCGCTCATCAATGAGCTGCTGATGCCGCTCGC
>DAORCZ010000620.1:0-5449 GCA_035345735.1 Pseudomonadota bacterium
AGGGTGGCGATGTTGGTCTCGCCGTCGCGGATCGCGATCTTGCCCTGGACGATGATGTACATGTCCTCGCCGGTCTCGCCCTTGCGGAAGACGACGTCGCCGGCCGCGCACTCCACGGTGTCGAGGATCTCGGCCATCATCCGCAGGTCTTCGCCGGGGATCTCGGCGAACAGCGGCACGCTGCGCAGAAAACGCATCCGTTCAAAAACCGGGATCAAGGCGGCATCCTTTTCATAGAGTTCAGGGAAACGCGCAGCCGCGCGTGTGCCATAGGTGATGAGCCCGCAGAGCCGCAGATGCTCGTCCGCTAGCCCGACGATGAAGGCCAGCGGATCGTCGATCGCCGCATGATCAATCAGGCCGACGTTCTCTGCCGCCAGCAAGCGTTCGCGCAGACTGAGCTTGTCGAAAAGCGGCACCACCTTGCGCGCCAGATCGATCGGCAGCGCCATCTCTAAAAGCTCGGCGATCTGCGCCTGCTTGTCGTTCTTGTCGGGCGGTCGCGTGATGCCGGCCATGGTGCGACGCAAGCCAACCTCGACGGCGCTCGTCAGGTTGCGGCTGTGCAGAAGCGACAGCATGCGCAGCACTCGCCCGCGGACTGCGGCGAAGCGCAGCTCGATCTCGCCGCCCAGGAAAGCGTATTCGGGATCCAGATCCCAGTCCGGCGTCCCATCGTCGCGCGCCACGCCAGCGATCAGCGACAGGTAGCGGAAGCTCTCGGTCAGCTCCATCTCCAGCACCGGCTCGACGACGGCATAGGGCAGCGGCGTGATGCGACCGCCTTGCACCTGGCGCGCCAGCGTGGCAATCGACCGCTCACGCACACTGGCGTCGGCATGGGCCAGAAGCCGCGTCAGCCCCTGCCCCTGAGCGGATCCGCCCAGCAGTTCCTGCAGGCTGCGCGTGCTCTGCGGCAGCTTCTGGATCCGGCTGTTGGTGATCTTCTGCGCCGCCAGATCCAGCGTCTCGACGCCCCAGCTCAGCAAGCTGGTCAGCGCCGGCTCCACCGTGCGCGGGTCTTCCAAAAGCGGGGCCAGCGACGGGACCAGCGGCAGGGCGCGCAGCCGCACGATGGCCTGCAGGATGGACAGCCGCAGGTGCACATCGCGATCGCGCTTGCCGTGCGTCGAAAGGCAGCCAGCCAAAGCCACGAGCACGCTCTCGATCTGCCCCGCCCGGACATCCAGCGCGGCCAGCGCGGCTTGCACCAGATCCTCATCGGGCTGAGAGAGCAGAGCGGCGAGCGCGATCGCTCGCCCCGACTCATGGGCTTCGGCCAGCAAGACGGCCGCGACCCGGCTCTCGGAGCGCACCGTGACATCGGTGTCGGCACGAGCGGCCTCGATGGTCGGGCGTAGGGCGATGGCTTCTTTTTCCAGCGCCGCCGGAGAAAGGCTGTGCGCCCCCAGGATGCTGCGCAGGCCGCGAATCGCCGCGCGACGCACCTCGGCCGAGGGATCCTCGCGGACCAGGGCGCTAACCGCCTCGGGCACCGACGTACACAGCCGGGGCAGCTTATCCAGGACGGCGATGCGCACGATCGGCGCGGGATGGGCGAGCCCCGCAACCAGCAGCCGCTCGGCCAGGACGGGCTCGGCCTGCTGCAAGAGCTCCGCCGCGAGCAGCGCCCGGCCTTCATCGGGAGCCAGCAGATCCTGCGCAATGGTCTCGGCGGCGCGACGATCCAGGGTGGTCACCGCTTCGGGGTTTTCGTCTTCTAGGCGCAGCTTGCGATCATCCAGGGCACGACGCAGCGCGGTGATGTAGGCGCGCTGCAAGCGAGTCATCACCAGCGCCACCATGCCCAGCACCACGACCATCGTTAGCAGCGAAAGCAGGCGCTGATCGGCCCCCTGTAGCAGCGTCGCCAAGAGGACAGCGGTCATGGCATAGGCCAGCGGTGCGACGACTCCGCGTGACAGCACGCGCGCCTGGGCTCGCCGGACCAGCGGTAGCGGCGTCTGCGCCTGCTCCATCGCCGAAGACCACAGCGCGCCCTTGAGCACGCGATCGTTGGCCCGCATCAGCACAATCGGCGCAAAGCCCGGCGCGATCAGCGCGGCCATGGCAAACAGCGACGACAAGACCGGCGTAATCGCCAAGCTCTGCGTCGCCCCCAGGCGCGACAGGATGCGGCTCGACAAGCCCAGCTGCAGCACCAGGCTGACTGCGCTGGTGATGCCGTAGAAGCGGCCAAAGAAGCCGGCGATGGCCTCCTGCGCGCCGTAGCGCTCGCGCGCGGTGGCCAGCAGCTGATACTCCATCAGCTGTTCGCCGAGGAGCGCCAGCACGCTGAGGAACAGACACAGGCGCATCAGCGGCACCTGCAGCACGAACTCAAAGCCCTCGCGCCAGCTTTCGAGGATCGACGTTGGACGGTTGCTGCGCGTGGGCTCTTTCAGATCGCTGCGCTGCAGGCGCTGGATCTGCCACACCCCGCCCGCAAACAGCAGGGGCACCAGCAGCAAGAAGCTCTGCACCGAGATGAGCTTCACAAGCTGCGAGAGCAAGAGCCCACCCAGCGTCCAAGCGATGCTGGCTCCGACGCCAGCCAGCGGCAGGATGCGCTTGGCCGAGCGGGCATCGACCGTCCCCGAGACGACACTCCAGGTCTGAATAATCACCAGACCGCTGACCGCTTCGATGACGACATAGACGACAAACGGCGTGCCCGGGACATTGGCCAGCAGCAAGACGCGCAGGAGCAAGCTGGCCAGTGCGCCGCCCCACAGCGCAAGCTGGGCCAGCCGGGCCGGACCTAGCCGAGTCGCTCCCACCATGGCCAGCGCCGAAAACGGCGCGATGGTCAGCGCCGCCGCGGCGAAGGCCCAGGGGATCATCTTGCGCGGATACGCCGAAAGAAAGATGCCGCCCTGCACCGCTTTGAAGAAGGCCAGCGCCGCCGACACCGTGAAGATCAGGGTGAAGACGCGGAAGGCGCGCCAGCCTTCCCCTTCGGCCAGATTCAGGAAGCGGGCCAGCGTGGCGCCGAAGCTGCGCGCGCCCTCGGCCTCTCGCGTGGCCTGCCAGGTCAGGCTGGGCACAACGGCCGACAGCGAGCCAGGCGGGACGGCGCCCGAAAGGGTTCCTGACACGCCACCGCTGCTGGGAGAAGGGGTCCCCCCAAGGCCGGAAGCCGCGGCGGGAGGCGCCGGGGCGCGGGCTTTGTCGTCGGAACTACTCACTGCCCGGGACCCACCCGTCCACCCGGGCTAGCCGCCGCGACCTCGGACGGAGCCGGCAGTCGAAAGGCCCGCAGACGACCGACGTTGCGAGCATCCTGCGGCGCCACCGGCACAAAAGCCGGCCGCTGGGGCGGAGACAGCTGCTGATAGAAGCTGTTGGCCACCAGGATCTCGCCAGGGCCGGCCATGTTCATCAGGCGCGCCGCGACGTTGATGGCATCGGCGATGGCCGTGCTGTGCGTGCGGCTAGACGGACGCAGCGCAACGATCTGCAGATCGCCATAGGCGACGCCGATGTGCATGCCCGAGCTCGGCTGCTGCCGATCGATCTGCCGCTGCCACCAGTCCGATACCGCCGCCCCGACGCTGAGCAGGGCCTGCGCCGCCCCCAGCGCCTGATCGATGTAGCCGGGACAGCGGTCGGGCACGCCGAACAGCGCCAGCACCTGATCGCCGACAAAGTTTTCGATCATGCCGCCGCGATTGACGACCTCGTAGCGCGCCTTGGAATAGAACGAAGTCAGGCTGTCGCGGACGATCTGGTCGTCCGGCGTGTCGCGCACAAAGCTGGAAAACGAGCAGAGGTCGGCGATGACCACGGCGACGCCGCGATAGACCCCCGGCGGCAAGATGTCGCGCGGCGACAGCCCAGCCTGGCGGCGAATCTGCCGCAGGCGCCAGAAGGCAAAGCGCCACAAAAGCTGACTCTCCAGCGGCGTGACCGGCGCGGCGGCATCTGACGCGAAGGCGTACTGGGCGGTGGTGCTCTGCACCGCCTGACGCATCGACAGCAGGCTGGCTTCGTCGATCACCGTGGCCTTTACGCCGAAGATGCGTCCAACTTCCAAGAGCAGGCGCTCTTCATCCCAGATCTCGAGTGCCAGCGATGGATGCACCACACGGCGCAGCGCAGCACAGAGCTGACTGCGATCGCCGCGGCCCGCCAGATCGACCTGCACGATCAGGCGGGCACTGTCCTTGAGCCCGGGGTGGGCCTGGCTGTACTTCAGCGCCAGACGAGACAGCAGCTCATCGTCGGGGACGCCGTACTTGACCTCGATGAAATAGGGCGCAAAGTCGCCGCCGCGCAGGCTGCCGACGTGGATGTCGGCGTAGGGTCCGCCCGCTGCGAGGGGAAACTCGCGCTCGATGCGCAGCGCCTCGGGAGGCAGCCCGCCTTCGACCATGTGCCGAAAGCGACAGAGCTCACAGAGCAGCTCTTCGAGGAACAGCCGGAGTTCTTGCAGGCTCAAGGACATGAGGCCCCTGGTCCATCATACCCGGATACCGCGGTCTTTTCGCAGACATGTGCGGGAGGTAAGTGCCAGGCCACAACCCCCGCCCGCCCAAGTCAGCGCAGCTGAGGGGCGAGGCGCGCGGCCTTACGGCGAACGCCGCAGAGGGGCCGCCGCCGACTAGAAGCGCAGCTGAAGCTGCAGCGCGCCCGTCGTGGTGCGGACGTCGCGACAGACATCGAGCTTGCCATCGCAGAGATCGCGATTGGACAGGACCACCGGGACGATGATCGCCGTCGCCACCACCGCCACGCCGGCCGCTGCCGCCGTCCACACCCACCACTTCTGGTACCACTTGACGGGCGGCGCCGGCTTGCGGGCATACGGGTTCTGGTCGGCCGGTAGCTCTTGCAGGCTCACGGTGCGCTCGATGACCTGACCGGCGACGGCGTTCACCGAAAACGACTCGGGCGTGTGGCCGGCCAGCTCGACGCGGACCTGATGCGCGCCGGTGGTCAGCTCGCTCTCGACGGGACTGTCGCCGATGTACTTGTCATCGACATAGACGTGCGCCGCCTTGTTTTCGACGGTGAGACGCAGCACACCGGAGATCGGAATGAGCTCGACTTCGAGCGGCGTCAGGGCGCCCGACTTGACGCGGAAGACGTCGATAAACGGCGTGTAGCCCGGCCGGCTGACCCGGATCGTGTGCTCTCCCGCCGAGAGCGCCAGCGGTCCCGAGAGCGGCGTCTGACCGACTTTTTCGCCATCGACGAAAATGTCGGCTTGGCCGGGGTTGCAGCGCAGCGTCAGACCCGTCGAAGCGGCTCCCTCTGCCTGCGCCCGCGGCAGCCTCATCTGCCCAGCGTCGAACACCAGCGCTATGAGCAAAGCGAGCAGCGAAAGGACGCGGATGCGCATTGGCTCACATGTTATCAAAGCGGGGCTGGGCGTCGTCGATTTTTCGCAGGCTTAGGGTGCGGCACTGTAGATGCGCGCCGGAGAGACATGACGATACGTCAAGGC
>DAORCZ010000621.1:0-5431 GCA_035345735.1 Pseudomonadota bacterium
GGTCGGTGCGTGGCTTGCGCGGTTCTTTCCCTCGTGGGCTAGCCATGGGTGGGCTCCGGGGGCTGGGCACTCGTCGACGAATCGCGGCGTAGGCTGCTCAGGACCGCCGCAAGATCGAGCTCAAGATTTTTGGCCAGGTCGGGTGAGCTCCAAAGCTCGATGACCAGAAAATGTCGCTCGCGGACGGCGTAAAGCCGCCGGTAGGCGACGCCATTTTTGAAGCGGAAGCGCATATCCAAAGCGAGCTGACCTCCCACCTCGATCTGCTGCGGTTCGCCGTCCTTCGTTGCATCCGGGGCAGGTGTGAAGTCGTTGAGGCTGGGCAGTGTCTCGAGGAAGATCTGGCGCTGCTCATTGCGATCGTCGCTGATCCCTTCGACCGGCTTCACGATCAGGCCGAGCACTAGCGGCGCGTCCAACATGTCGCCAGCTGATAGCTCAATCGCTCCATCGCTGCGCTTCTCGCTCTGCAGTGAACCAAGTAGCGTCGGAAGCTCCAGCGAAAGAGGCGTATGGGGCAGAGCCACTCGGGTTAGCGTGAGCGGCTGTGTCAGCAGCCAAGGTCGCCCGTGCAGCAAGGCCAGCACCAGCGAAGCCGCCAAGAGTCCGCCGGAGAGGATGGCTGCGCCGCGAGCAAACAGCGTCTCATGTGGGCGGCCATCGGGCCGTGGCCACACTGTTGGGCTGAGCAGTCCTAGACCGACGATGGCGATGCCTGCGACGGCACCGCCGAGATGCGCCAGGAAGTCGATGTTGGGGCGTAGGGAGATGGCCGCGTTGAGGCCCAGATTGATCACCGCATTTTTCTTCAGCTCGGCCACCAGCACCTGCGGGATCTGGCCGCGCGGAAAGAAACCAAGCACCGCGGTGGCCCCCAGCAGCCCAAAGATTGCGCCAGATGCCCCGACGCTGAGGCTATGTCCCGAGAGCTTGGCCAACAGCGTCCCCAACAGACTGCCGAGCAGGCCCGAGACGACGTACAACGTGAGAAAACGAGCACTGCCGAGCAGTCGTTCGAGAAAGGGTCCGAGCGAGAACAGGACGAAGCTGTTCATCAGGAAGTGGGGCCAGCCCGAGTGCAGAAAAGTTGGCGCGAGCAGGCGCCACCATTCGCCCTGCAGGATGCGCGGCGGCACCTTCGCGCCCATGCGTACCAGCGTCGAAGTCGTCGTCGCACCACCCCAAAGATTCTCCAGCAAGAACATGACGGCGATGCCGGCGAGCAGCACCCAGGTGACAACCGGTCGTCGTGCGCGCAGACGGACAAAGAAATCAACCGTCTGTCCTTGTTCGTCGTCCTTGGCCTGGCCAGGATTGGCCTCACTCACGGGCGCTGAGGGGGGATTCTCAGGGGCGTCTCCCTCGCGCTCGACTGGTGCGCCATCTGGTGTTACGACCGCCATGGCCCACTATACTGCACCGAGGCAGCGCTCATGAAGAACACTGACCGGCTCTCTGCGCCCCCGCACCGACTGATACTGGATGCACTGGGTCCGCCTCGCCTCTGGCCCGGAAAATTGCAGCGGCTGGCAGACCTGCTGCGGGCATACACCCGCGGTGAGGTAGTGGAACAGCGGCTACAGCGCCTGCACGAACTGGGAGTTATTGGCGAGATTCCGACTCCGCTGCAGCTGACGGTGGGTGCAATCGATATGCTGCGCTTCTGGATCTCGCCAGCGGCTGCCGACTACTACCAAAGCCAGGGCATCAGCTACACCTTTCACCAGATTCTGCGCCTGCTCGACGAGCCCGCATCGCTAGGTGACCCCATCGGCTTGCTGAGCACAGAAGACGGCATCATTGGTCACCTGATGCAGGTTGTGCATGCCAACCCGCTCTACGACATACAGCTGCTGCAGATGTTTCCAGCGGGACTCGATGAGCTAGAGAGGCAGCTGGTGGCGATGTGCGATGGGCGGCACCCACGGCAACGCTCCATTGGGGCGATTGTGGAGGAAGCGGACTATCACGAGCGCTTGCTGGCTTGGCTACGAGCCTATCGACGCGACATCCACACACCGCCTCCACTGCGCGCCAATATCAGCACCCAGCTTCACTTTCAGCGGCTGGAGACCGTCTTCGGCGCGATGACAACAGCATTTCGCTACTTCAGCCGGCTGCCGACGAGCGTACGTGACGCGCTGGCCCACCTTGCGACGGTGGGAGCCTTTCCATGGGAGCTATGGGAAGGAGAGAGCTAGGAAGCGGAAGGGGGGAGGGAACTGCGGACGGCTGCTGGCTACTGCGAGACCATCACGTCGGCCGTTCCGATGCTGTAGAAGACACCGACGCCCGACTGGTCGATGGTGGCCCCGAAGTAAAGCTTGAGGAGCTGGCCGCTGAGGTAAAGACTGGGCGAGACGGCGCCCTGCGAGCGGTAGCTGCCTGCTGCTTTATTGACGAGGACGTTGCCGCTAGCCACCGCGTTGGTCCAGGTCTTTCCATCCTTGCTGGTGGCGATCCCGATAGTGCCGGTGGTGACCGCTCGCCGCAGGTTGGTGCGGTTGCGTGGCAGGGGCGAGGGGAAGGCGGTGTAGGCCATCGTGTACAGACCGTTGGTCACGTTGATGCTTGGGCCCCCGACGCCGCCCAGTTCTTCCGCGACGCCCTGACGGCCGGCTAGGACGACGGTGCCCGGCGGGAAGGTCAGACCGCCGTCGGCGCTGACACTGCGGAAGATCGACGATGTGCAGCTTGTGCCGGCGCTGCAGTCGAGACCCGCGTAGTACATCACCGTCTCGGCCCCATCGGTCATGACCCAGGGGTCGGTGACGCCGAAGGCATCCGCGCGAGCCGTCGTCGGGTTCGAGGTATCCATCACCCCATCGAACGCTGGTACCGCGAGCGCGGGGGTCGCCGAGTGGTTAGACCAGGTTGTGCCGTTCGTGCTGGTGGCGATGCCGATCTGGTTCACATAGGTGGGCTTGTTCGGCGCGCCATTGGCGGCGTAGTACAGCGTGAACTTGTTCGACCCCACGTTGAAACGAACCATCGGTGCCGTCATGTCACCGGCATCCCAGGTCGCGGTGCCACCCAGTACCACTTGCGTAAGCGGGCTGGTGGCGGTCGGGGCATTGCCGGTCTGCTTGTAGTACCCAAGCGTCCACGCCTCGGTAGCGAAGGGGCTGCCGGCGAAGAATAGGTACTGATCGCCCTGGTCGACGATGAAGTGAGGATCGCGCTTCCACTGACGCCAAGCGGGCATGGTGGACTCGCTGAGGATGGCGGGGTCAGTGGCCGGTGTGGCGCTGTACTTGACGGTTGTGCCCGTCATGCCACCGTCGCTGTTTGGGTTCGTGCCGCCGAGGTCGGTGTTGTTGGGGTCGGTGATGACAGGATCGGCGCACCCGGTGGTCATGCTCACGGCGAGCGCCGCCGCTAAGCTAGCTCGGGTGGCGAGTCGGGCCGCCGAGCGCGCAGTCGGGCGCTCGACAGCGGGAGTGGTCGGGGATACGGAACGCTGAGTCATGATAAGCACCTCAATGTGTCCTAGCTGAACAGGGTACTGGTAAGCTCAACCGATTTGACGGATCGGCTGCAACGGCAAAGAACATGGCAGTCGCCCTCTGGCCTACATCGTCGGCCAGGGGCGCGCGTCCTCAGGATAGCCAGAGCATCATCGGGCGACCCAGTATGTGGCTCCGCGCTGGCGCTGCAGACAGATGGCCCATAGAAGATCCTCGCCCTGCATGCCCCCAGGGGGCTCTCAGTCCGGTGAGCCGCCATCGTTGGCCTTGTTCCTCGCGCATGAAGCATGATACGACTAAATCAGGAAATTTCTTCGTGACTTCCTGCGACCCGCTTCCCAGGAACAACCATTCGGTGAGCCGTGGCAGACCGTAGCAGAACGCCTATGGAGATCAAATTCTTCGCGGCCACAGACGTAGGGCGGCAGCGCGATCATAACGAGGATAACTACCTCATTGATCCCAAGCTGCACCTGTTTGTTGTTGCCGATGGCATGGGCGGCCACGCGGCGGGCGAAGTCGCCTCACAAATCGCAGTGCACACTGTCTGTCGTGCCGTGCGCGACAACGCCGACGTCATCGAACGCCATCGCGACGAACCTGACAGCGCTGCGGCCCGGCAAGAGATCTTGGCTGTCCTTGAGCACGCGATGCAGACGGCAACAGCGGAGATCTTTCATCATGCACAGGAAGACAACGAGAAGCGTGGCATGGGCACCACGTGCAGCGCGCTGCTGCTCGTGGGGGCTCGCGGCTTCATCGCGCACGTTGGAGACTCGCGCATCTATCTGGTTCGGCAGAGCCAAGTTCACCAGATCACGGAAGACCACTCACTCCTCAACGAGCTGATTCGTCGCGGCAAGCTCAAACGGGAGGAGATCGAGACCTCGCCCTACGCCAAGTACAAAAATGCCGTAACCCGTGCCGTCGGCGCGTACGAGACCGTCGAGGCCGACACCTTCGATTTTGAGATCCTGCCCGGCGACTCCTTTCTGATGTGCTCCGACGGCCTTCACTCGTACCTGAAGGAGAGTGATGTTCGCCAGATGGTCGGGAGCAACGCCTCCGAGGCAGCTGATGCGCCCAAGCGATTCATTCAGCACGCCAACAACGGCGGTGGGCACGACAACATCACTGCCATCGTTGTTCGTATCGAATCGCCTGATCCGATGGTCTACGCCTCGAAGGCGGCGGACTTGGCGAACAAGGTTACGGTGCTCAAGGGCATGCCCTTGTTCAAGCACCTGGCCTACAAGGAGATCATTCGCGTCCTCAACTTGACGACGGTGATCGAGTTCGATCCGGGCGAAGACATCGTGGCGCAGGGCGAGAGTGGAGAAGAGCTCTACGTCATCCTCAATGGGCGCGTCCGTCTCCACCTGCGCGGGTCGTTCATCACTGAGCTTGGAAAGGGAGCGCACTTCGGCGAGATGGCGCTTGTCGACCGCTCACCGCGTTCGGCTTCAGCGACTGCCGTCGAAAGGACGCGCGTGCTGTGCCTGCGCCGCAGCGACTTCTTCAACATTCTGCGTGGCGATGCTCCGCTGGCGGTGAAGCTGCTTTGGTCGTTCACCCAAGTCTTGACGGAGAGGTTGCGGAAAACCACCACTGAGCTCTCCACGAGTCGTGGGGAGCTCGTGTCCGCCAGCGCCTCGACGGTCAGCCCCGACGATCTGGCGACAGCCGCTTCGGCGGATACGCCTGAAGCGGAGGATGGCGTCGTGAATTTTGAGCAGAATATGGGAGGAGCCGACCACGACGGCGGGACGGCAGCCAACTAGGATGGACCGCCCGCTGTGAACGGCAGCTTGACCAGTGCTGCGGAAATGCTAGTGCGGCGAGGATACCTAGGAGCGCATCATCGGCCGCAGGCCGTCAGCGAAGCGAATCAGCACGGAGCCGCGCGTTACGGTCTCGATGCGTCCGCGGCCGTACTTGGGATGATCGACGATCATGCCGGCGCG
>DAORCZ010000622.1:0-5425 GCA_035345735.1 Pseudomonadota bacterium
CTGGGGTGACGCGCTGAGCGTCAGCCTGATCGACGATGCCCTGCGCGAGCTGCGGTCGGCGCCGCTTTTTGTGCTGTCGTTGGGCCGACCCGACATCAAGCAGGCCTTCCCGAAGCTGTGGGCCGGGCAGCCGGTGCACGAGCTGTCGCTCAAGCCCCTGGGCCGCAAGTCCTGCGAACGTCTGATTCGCATGGTCCGTGGCGCCGAGACCACGAGCGAACAGGTGGCGCAGCTCTTCGAGCTCTCGGCCGGCAATCCGTTCTATCTGGAGGAGCTGCTGCGCGGCGAACCGGGGAGCCTCAGCCTGCCCTCGAATGGCTCAGAGCTTGGGCGCTCGACGGGCCTGGCGACGATCGTGACGATGCTGCAGGCCCGCATCCGCCACGAAGAGTTGACCCTGCAGCGCATCCTGCTTGCCGCCAGCATCTTTGGAGCGACGTTTACTCGGGGTGGCTTGCTGGCCCTGCTGGGCGAGACCGTGGGCCCGGTGCAGATCGACGACAGCTTGCAGCTCTTGGTCAATAGCGAGGTCATCGAGCCACGGCACAGCCGGCGCGGGGACGACCGCGAGTACGCCTTTCGTCATGGCCTGTTCAAAGACGCGGCCTATGGTTTGCTCGCCGTCGCCGACAGCACGCAGGGACATCGGATGGCGGCCCGCCTGCTAGAGCGGGTGGCTACCGATGAAGTGCAGCGCGTCGCCGAGCACTATCTGCGCGGCCACGAGCCGGAGCGCGCCAGTCGCTACTACCTGCAGGCCGGCAACCAAGCGGTGGCACGTGGCGCGGGTTCCGACGCCCGCGCCTGCTATCAGCGAGCCCTGGCCCAGAGCGAGAGCCTGCCCGAGAGCCCCACTTTGCGCCGGTTGCAGCTCGACATTCTGCTCAAGTGGGCCCAGCTGGCGCCGTGGGCTGAGTCGTTGGCTCAATGCCAGGCTCATTTGACGCGCGCCGAGGCCTTGTGCGTGGTGCTCGAAGACGAGTCCAAAGAGGGTCTGCGAGAGCCCAAGAACGACGGCTCCGGCGATGAAGCGCGGCGGGCGTGGATGGAGCTCCTGGGGGCTCGCATCGGCTTTTTGGAAGGGCGGACCAGCGAGGCCTTCCTCTACTGTTCGCGCGTCGCGGCGGCGGCGGAGCACCTCGGCGATCTCTCTTTAGCTGCTGCCGCTGCGCTGGGTCAGGGCTTCGCCCTGCTGATGCAGGGACGATACAGCGACTGCGAGCGCCCGCTGCAGCGGGCCCTATCGCTGGAGCCACAGCTGGGCAACGCCGTCGAGCGGCTGATCGCGCAGGGCTGCGCCGCGGTCTTGGCGGTGGCCTCGGGACGCTACGAAGCCGGCATGGCGCAGCACCAGGCGGTGAACAGCCAGGCGGCGCTGGAGATCAACCCCTTTGCGCTCGCCATCGTTCAGCTCTTGCACTGCATCTCGCTGGCGCAAGTGGGCGACCTGTCAACGCTGGAGGAGCGAGCGCTGGCCCTTCTTCTGCTGAGCCGAAGGCCGGGGCTGGAGCTGTTCCTGCCACCGGTGCAGCGCCTGCTTTCCTTTGCCCATGCACTGCAGGGCGAGATGGCGCAGGCCCGCGCCGAGGCGGAGCAGGCGCAAGCCGATATGCCAGCTGGCGGCCATCGCTGGTTCTTCGGCGAATGGCTGGAGGCGCTGTCGGCCGAAGCGATGCTGTGCGCGGGCGAGGTCC
Organism: Pseudomonadota bacterium; assembly: GCA_035345735.1. Classification (GTDB taxonomy): domain Bacteria; phylum Myxococcota_A; class Polyangia; order Palsa-1104; family JAEUJZ01; genus JAEUJZ01. The sequence continues at coordinate 1,695 of DAORCZ010000622.1, forward strand.
GGGCCGCGCTGCAGCTTGTCGAGCGCAAGACGCCGGGCTGGCAGGCCGAACAGCACGCCCTCGCGGCGGCCAAGGGCGAGCAGGTCTGGGGCCTGGCCCTGGGCTGTCTTACGCCCGAGGATCCGCAGGCCGCCGACCGTCATTTTTCGAGTGCGCTGCGCATCATGGCCGACAGCGGTCAGGTGCTTGGCGCGGTGCGGCTGCGGCTCTTGTGGGCCCACCTCTGCATGCGCCGCGGCACGCCTGAGCAGGGCAAACGCCTGCACGCCGAAGCCACCGCCCAGCTCAAGGACGTCGGCGCGCTGCACATGCTGGGCGAGATTGACCGCTCGTGCCTGCTCTTGCCCTATGCCTCGCCCCCCCCGCCCCGACGAGCCTCGTGACGGCGACGGTGACCTGGGAGCTCGGCGCGAGCAGGCCCAGCGCGCAAGCCAAGCTCCCCCCCGCGACACCCCTTCCGCCCTCGCCGAGCGGCCCCCAGCCACACCCAGCGAGCTCGCCAGCAGCGACACAAGAATCCGTTGCGTTGCCTAGCGCGGGCGTGGAAAATGGCTCCCCCAGGGACCGCCTCTGTCACGACATTGCGTGGCTGACCGAGCCCGCAGGTGGTCCGCAACCTAAGTCCCCAGCACTCTTCCAAGGAGCTATCCATGAGCACTGCCCTCCCCCGTGTTTTCTTCGACGTCTCGATTGGCGGCAAGCCGGCTGGCCGCATCGTCATGGAGCTGCGTTCGGATGTCGTGCCGAAGACGGCCGAGAACTTCCGCGCGCTGTGCACCGGTGAGAAGGGCTACGGCTACAAGGGCAGCATCTTCCACCGCGTCATCCCGCAGTTCATGCTGCAGGGCGGCGACTTCACCAACCACAACGGCACCGGCGGCAAGAGCATCTACGGCAACAAGTTCGAAGACGAGAACTTCCAGCTCAAGCACACCGGTCCCGGTCTGCTGAGCATGGCCAACGCCGGCCCTGGCACCAACGGCTCGCAGTTCTTCATCACCACCGTCAAGACGGGGTGGCTGGATGGCAAGCACGTGGTGTTCGGCAAGGTGGTCGAGGGCCTAGACGTTGTGACCGCCGTTGAGCGCGTCGGCAGCGACAGCGGTCGCACCAGCGTTCGCGTCGAGATCACCAACAGCGGCCAGCTGTAGTCCGTCCGCCGCCGCCCCCCGTCGGGGCTGAGCCGCGCGTTCATCCCGCCTGCCATCCCGCCCGCGATTCCTCCTTCACACCGCTACGAGTTCGCTATCTTGCCGCCATGCCTCCCCTGGTTCTTGGGACCGCAGGCCATGTCGATCATGGCAAGACCAGCCTGGTCAAAGCCCTCACCGGCATCGACACCGATCGCCTCAAAGAAGAGCAAGAACGCGGCATCACCATCGAGCTAGGCTTTGCCGAGCTTGCGTTGGGTGAGGGCCGAAGTGCGGCGCTGGTCGATGTGCCGGGGCACGAGCGCTTCGTGCGCACCATGGTGGCGGGCGCGGCCGGTATCGATGCCGTGCTGCTGGTGGTCGCCGCCGACGAAGGCGTCATGCCGCAGACGCGCGAGCATCTTGAGATCTGCAGTCTCCTCGGCGTGCGGGCGGGGCTGGTCGCGCTCACCAAGGTAGATCTCCTAGGTGACGAGACCGAGCTCAGGACTCTTGCGGAGTTAGAGCTGCGCGAGGCACTGGCCGGTTCTCCCCTGGCGCACGCGCCGATCATTCCCTGCTCCGTACGCAGCGGCGAGGGGCTGGATCTCCTGCGCAGTGAGCTCGCGCGGCTGCTCTCCACCCTGCCCCCGCGGCCCGACGACGGTCTGCCCCGCCTGCCGATTGATCGCGTGTTCGCCCTGCGCGGCTTTGGCACGGTGGTCACCGGCACGCTGTGGTCGGGTGCCCTCCAGCTCGGGGATGAGCTGACCGCCGAGCCGGGCCCCTCGTCGGGCGAGCGCATGAAGGTGCGCGGCCTGCACGTCCACGGTCAGGCGGTCTCGGTGGCGCGGGCCGGGCAACGTGTCGCCGTCAACCTCGCGGTGCCGCGCGAACGGCTAGAGCGCGGCCAAACTCTCATCGCCCCCGAGAGCCTGATCCCCTGCAGCGTCTGCGATGTCGAAGTAAAGTGGCTGCACTCGGCGACTCGTTCGCTGCGACGACGGAGCGGGCTGATGCTGCACGCCGGCACGACGTCGCGCCTGGCCGCGCTGACCCTGCTTGCAGCGGGCGAGCTTGCTCCCGGCGGACGCGCCCTGGCCCAGCTTCGCGTGCCGGCGGACCAGCCGCTGCTGCTCGTGCCCGGCGACCGCTTCGTGCTGCGCGGCTTCGGCAGCTCCGACGGACAGGGCGCGACGGTGGGTGGTGGCCTGGTGCTGCGTCCATACGAGCCGCGCCGCGCTCCCCGCAGAGCCGCAAACAGCCCGGCGCGAGCCCAGGCGCTCGCCTCACTCGCCGCGCGGCGGACCGCCCTGACCCAGCTCGCAGCGACGTCGGAGCCGCCCGCCCAGCTCGCCCTCGCAGCTGAGTTGATTCGGCTCGTGGTCGAGGATGCCGGTGCGGGGGGCGCCACGCAGGCTGAGCTTTGGCGACAGGTGCCAGTGGGTCTGCCGCTCCTTTTGCAGGCCCTGGAACGATTGGTCGCGGCCGGCGGGCTGATCGCATGCCACAGCGGGCCAGCCGCAGTCACCGACGAGCGCAACCCGAAGACGCGGAGCGATGGGCCCTACGTCGCGGCGGCCGCGCTGGCTTCGGTGCAGGATCTGGCGATGGCTTGCCTACGCGCTGCGCATGAGCGCGACCCCTCGGTCGCTGGGCTGCCCCCGGCGACGCTGCGCAGTCAGCTTGCGCGGCTGAGTCGGGGCCTGCGAGCACCGGTCATGGAGCAGGCGCTGCACGATCTGCACAGCCGCGGCGTCCTGATCGCCGAGGGCAGCAGCGTGCGCTTGGCCGAGCACCGCCCGCGTCGCGACACGGCAGCGGACGGGCTTCCTGCACAGCTCGCCGGAATCTACCTGCAGGCCGGCCTGGCTCCGCCGCGCATCGACGAGCTCCCCCCGCTGCTGGGCGCTGGTTCGAAGGATCCGCCCGCCAAGTCCGAGAGCCTGGCGAAAGCCGTCGAGGCGCTGCACCGGGCGGGGGTGCTGCTGCGCATCAAAGATCTCTATTTTCATCGCGACCCCGTCGCTGACTTGCGCAGCCGCCTTATCGCCTATCTGCAGCAGCATCGCGAGATCGCCCCCCCAGCCTGGAAAGAGCTCGTCGGGCAGAGCCGCAAGTTCGCCATCCCGCTGGCCGAGTACTTCGACGCCGAAAAAGTCACGCTGCGCGTGGGTGACCTGCGGCGGCTGCGCAGCACCCCACGGGTCGAGTAAAGTGGCGGCATGGCACTGTCTGGTCACTTCGCTCATCTGACCGACCTGATGAGCTATAGCGTCGTCGCGTTCTCGGCCATCTTCTTCGTGGTCGATCCGATCGCCGTGGTGCCCGTCTTCATCACCATCACCGAAGGCGACAGCGAAGAAAAACGACGCCAGATGGCGCGGCGAGCCTGCGTGATTACGGCAGCCATCCTGCTTTCGTTTCTGGTGGGTGGCGGGCTGATCTTTCGGCTGTTTTCGCTGACCTTGGCGGCATTCAAGATCGCCGGCGGCATCCTGCTTATGCTGACCGCGCTCGACATGCTGCGCAGCGTCACCGTGCGTACGCGCACCAGCGGCAAAGAAGTGCAGGAAGCCGCCGCCAAGCCGGATGTCGCCA
>DAORCZ010000623.1:0-5425 GCA_035345735.1 Pseudomonadota bacterium
GTTGGGGCCGCCGTGGCAGTCAAAGGCGATGACCCGCCCGCCGTTGATGCCGTTCTGAAAGTCTCCGCCGTTCACATCGACACACTTGCCGTTGCTAGAGACGATCGAGACGCGACCGCGCGGCGTCGGGGGCATGGGCGGCGGCGGCGGCGCCGGCGGCTGGCCGTGCGGGCGACGTGACCAGTGCTGATTCGGACCGGCCTTGCAGTCCCACAGCGTCACCGTGCCGCCGTTGAGCTCCATCTGCCCCGGCGGAACCGACAGGCAAAGCCCAGCACTATTGACCAGCAGACCTTCGTTGCGCTGCCAGAACTGATTGTCGTTTCCGGTGCACTCCCAGACCGTGACGCGAGTCCCGCGCGTGCCGACCTCGCTCGGGCGAACCGCCAGGCACTTGCCCGCGCTCGACACGATCGCCGCGCGATCGCGATCCCAGGTCCACTGCTGATTCGGACCACCGTGGCAGTCCCAGATCTGCACCGTCGCGCCGTTGCGACCGGCCTGACCGGCATCGACATCCAAGCACTTGCCGTTTTCCAACATAAACGGCGCGACGCGCGGACCCCAGCCCGCAGCCGGCGGCGGCGCCGGTGGAGGCGGCGGCGGAACCACCACAACCGGTGGCGGCGGGGGCGCCGCAACCCGCTGCATGGCGCGGATGCGATTGCTGGCGTCCGTTACCCAGGGCATGCCCTGGGGGTCGACGGCGATGTTGAGCCCCGCTCCCGGTTGTGCCACCCAGCCCGAACCGTTCCACTCATAGAGCCCGAAGCCGCCCGGCACGCGATTGGTGCCAACGATCCACACCTGACCGCGCGGCCCGACGGCGATGTCCTGCGCCTGCCCGGGTAGCTGACGCCAGCCGTTGCCGACCCGCTGGAAGATCGCTCCGTCGCGGTTGACCACCCAGGGCTGGCCATCGGGTGCAACCGCGATGCGCACGCCACCGCCTGGCACCTCGGTCCAGTTGCCACCGTTCCAGTTGTAGATGCCATAGCCACCCGGCACGCGGCGCATGCCGATGACCCAGACCGCGCCGTTGGCGCCGACGCCAATGTCTTGACCCGCCCCGGGGAGCTGGCGCCAAGTGTTGCCAATGTACTGATAAATGCCGTTGTTGCGATTCACGACCCAGGGCTGTCCGTCGGGGCCGACCGAGATGCGCACCGCGCCGCCCGGCACCTGGGTAAAGCCGCTCTGGCCCAAGACCCAGATGCCAAAGCCGCCCGGCGTTGCGTTCGTGCCGATGACCCAGGCCGCGCCGTTAGCGCCAATGCCGATGTCATTCGCCAGCCCTGGAAGATCGCGCCAGGCCGGCTGCATGGGTACCGGGGCGGGCATGGGCACCACTGGACCGGGCGCTGGCCTGGCCGGACCACAGGCGCAGACTGACATCCGTCCGACCTGCGTCGTGCGCCAGCCTCCCGACCAGCCGCGCGGCCCACAGGCCGCCGGGCACTTTGTCTGGGCATCTGCCTGATTCCAGATCGGCCCCGCTTCGATCTCTTGCGCCGAGGCGACGCCCCCGGGCAGCACAGCCCCTGCTATCGATAGCCACAGCGACGCAACCATGTATCCGAACCACCGCATCGAACTCCTCCAGAATGGACTCTGTGGTGATTAGGACATATTTCGCGCACCGATATTCAGCTTTGTGGGCGCGAGTGTGGGCTCGTCTCCAGCCCCTACTTTTCTTGCTTCAACAGCAAGCGCAGCGAAGCGACGCCCCCCGGCGAAGCGGCGGCCACTTTGACGGCCGAAAACAGGGCGCGCGTTCGCTCCGGCGGACAGGGCGGGACGGGCTGATCGTCGAGGGGCAGGCAGGGCAGGCGCAGGGCTTCGCACAGGCGGCGGTCGCTGCGGGCCAGGGGCTCCAAGGCAGCGACGACGCGCAGATCCTGCAGGCCGGCCGGATCTTGCAGGAAGAAGCTGGCCTTGTCGGGGATGCGCACCGGGCAGCGGGCAGCGATGCGGGCGCGTCTTTCGTCGATGGCGCCGCCGGGGCCGGGCGGGGGATAAAGGACGCTGGCGCTGCCGTCGGGACCGAACAGCACGACATACAGATAGGCGGGCTGGCTGGTGCGCAGCTGAAAGTACAGGTGATCGCCGGAGTGCAGCGTCTCGCCCTCGACCAGCGGCCGCTCGCTCCCACCGTTTTCCAGCACGGCGCGCAGCGAGACACTGAGGCTGCCGTCTTTCGGCAGGTCATCGCCCGGATCTTTGCCGCCGCCCAGGCCGCGCGCCGTCATGTCGATCTTGCGTGGGTGACAGCCGACAAGACCCAGCGCGAACAGCAGGGTCGCCCCCGCCGAAAGGACCCGCCCCAACCGCCCAGCCCGTCGAGAAATGCCCCCAGTCACTGCATGCTCCACGTCGGCGTGAGGACGTTTTCCGGCTTCAGCGTCCGCACCACGACACCCACCGTGATGCCGACGCCCAAGGCCAGCCCCAGCGACACGCCACCGCTCCAGGCCAAGAGGCGTCGACGCTGGGCCCGCTTGGGATTGGGCAGCACGCCCTGCTCGGGCAGCGCCGACAGCACGTAATCGGGCACGGCGTTGGGCTTGGCCAGGGTCGGGGTCTGCGTGCCGCCGGTAAGCTGCGCGACGCGCAGACTGGCCCAGGTCTCTAGCTCGCTCATGCTGATCTGGTTGTCTTCGGCGTAGTCCGCGACGCCGCGCAGCCCTTCGACCAGCGCCTTGGTGAAGGCGCCGTTGGCCCAGGCCGGCGACTCCCGCGCGACCTGATCCCCCGTCGAGGCGGCGAAGACGACGATGCGGTTCTCGCTGGTCAGATCAGCGAGCAGGCGATTGAAACTCTTGCGCCCCAGCACGTTGCCGGAGTGACAGGTATCGAGGAGCAGCACGACGCGACTCCGGATCCCGTGCAGCGCCTCTTGCAGCGCCGCGCCGGACAGCATGCTGTCGCGATCGGCCTGCGCATCGACCGGCAGATAGTAGTAGGCCCCGTCGGGATCGTTGGTGCCGTGGCCCGCCAGGAACAGCACCGCGGTATCTTCCGTCGCGACGCTGTCGGTCAGCCACTTGAGGCCGGCGACGATCGCCTCGCGTGTGGCCTGGGCGTCGGTTAGCACGCGCACCGTGATCTCGCGATACAGCAGGTCGCGCTGGCGCTGCAGCGTCACCGCCAGATCCGAGGCGTCCTTGGCGGCGAAGCGCAACGTCGGGATATCGGGCGACTCATAGCGCCCAACGCCGACGGAGAGCACGTATAAAGCCGGACGCCGTTCGGGAGCCCCTCGTCGAATACGTAGCTGGGCTGGCGAGCTCTCGCTCTCGCGATTGCGGGCGACCAGCGACAGCACGCCATCGCGACGCGGCGGCGTCACGGTCAGGGTGTAGCGATTGGCCATCGCCAGGCCGCGCCCCTGCGCCACCGCCACCGCCCGCAGCGGCTGGCCATCGAGCAGCACGTTCAGCTCCACCTGGCCACCGGCCGGATCTTCCACCTGTGTCTCGACGATAATCGTCCCGTCTTTGGCCACCTGGGTCGAAAGAATCACCACCTGCGGCCGTCGCACCGGCTCGGGACTTGGCCACGCGGCCACCGGCTGGCACAGCCCCGGCCACGCGCGCAGCGAAAGCAGCACCAGCAAGAGCGCAAGCGTGGGCCAGCGGTACCGTGCGCACCGTCTCGGCCGATTCCCAAACCGCCCCCGCGATGACATCCCCTCTGACGCTAGCGAAATCCCACCACCGCTGACACGCGACCGTCTCGCCCACTGCTTTCGAGTTTTTCGAAAAGGGGCGCCGCGTCGCTGGGCCCGACCTACTTCTCCGCGACACCGAAGATCCGGCGCAGGCGCCCGACGGCTTGTGTCTCGCCCTCGTTCTCGAAGGTGAGGAAGTCGGGGACCAGGCCAGCGAAGCGATAGCTGGCGGCGGGCTGACCGTTGACGCGGAGGGTGACGCGATAGCGCAGCCGATCCGGCATGTTGAGGTTGAGGTAGATGGCGAGGATGCCCTGCGGATTGAGGAAGCCGTCTAGCTCGGCCGCGGTGGCAAGACGACTCTTGGCCGGCGCCCCATACAGGTCCAGGCCCAGGCGCACGGTCAAAAGATCGACGCCCTTGGGCTGCGCGACGGCCTTTTCATCGGCGAAGATCATCGCCAGCGCTTCCAGCGGCGGCCCGTCGACGTTGTCGGCGATGCCGTCCGAGTCGTGGTCATCAAAGCAGCGGGGATCGCTTTCGAACAAGCGCGGCGCCCGCTGGTAGTACGCGCGCTCGCTGGACAGGCGCCCGGCCAGCGTGCCGACGACGTCTGCCGTGCTGTTGAGGGCGCGATAGCGATACTCCAGCGTCCAGGGCTCGTCGAAACCGACCGCGGTGACGGTGCGCAGCGCGACCGGCGTGCGGACGATCTGGTACCAGCCGTGCTGGCTCTCGGGCGGGGGCGAGCAGTGGGCGGGCAGTCCGCTGCGAGCCATGCCGGACCCAACCCACAGATAGCGCTGCGGATCGGTCGGCTGGGGTGCGGCATCCAGCTTGTAATAAAGCGGCGCCGCCAGGACCCCGGCCGCGACGCCGCGCTGACCCACCGTGATCTGCGGATGGGTGGGGCGCTCGCTGCGCAGAAATACCTCGATGCGATCCTGGGACAGTTGGAGCCCGCTCTGCACTCGCCAGCTATAGCGGACGTCGAGGGCCGGGCCGATGCCTTCGCTCTTGAGCAGCGGCACACCGGGCACCGCCGGGGTCGAGGGCTGCGCCGTGACCTTGGCGGTAACGGTCAGCTGCCGCCAGGGAAACTCGGCCTCGCCCTCGGCCTGCACGACGGCATCGACCGACGAGATGTACTTCACCAGGCCATGCGAGCGGTTGCGCAGGCTGATCTTGTGCAGCAGCGTCCGCCGCTGTGTCGGCTTGCCGTCCTTGGGCTTGTCGTAATACAGGGCGGGGAACTGACTTGGGTGTCCGAAGTAGTGCTTCGAAAACTCGGCCATGAACTGGTCGACATACTCCGGCTGCGGCAGGAGATCGGAGTCCGAAGTCGTCCCCCCCTGATAGGCCACCGCCGGTTGCAGACCTTCGATGCGGACAAGCTGCAGACCGAGATCGCTGCGCAGGTAGGCCGCGGACAGTGCCGCCGCCAGAGCCGACAGCAAAAGCGAGCTGCGCAGCAGCCGCGACGACAGACTGCCGCGCTGCACCTGCGTCGAGAGGGTCTCTAGCCGCGCCCGGATCGCAGCCAGCGAGCCCCGCGCCTGAAGGACCGGCGCCGTCTCGCCCGCCGCCGCCGCCGCCCGCAGCGCATCGAGTGCCGTACGAAGCTCGGCTTCGAGGCTCCGCAGGCTGCCGGCCTCGGCTCCGCGCAGGCTGCGGCCAAGCTCGGCGAACAGCTCCAGGGGGAACAGCGCAACCCGCCACTCCAGCCGGATTAGGGCCTGGGCCGGCGTGATCTTG
>DAORCZ010000624.1:0-5425 GCA_035345735.1 Pseudomonadota bacterium
CCGATGGTAGTGCTGGCCAATAGATCGCCGGCGGTCACGGTCCCCGACTGCAGCTTGCCCGCGATGTCGCTGCAATACTTTGTCAGCTCGACGACGTAGTAGGCGCCAAAGGCCGCTGCCAGACCGTACGGCGTGGACAGCACCATCAGCGGCATCAGCGTGTCGGTCGTCGACTTCAGCATCTCGCTGTTGTTCTTGGTGTACGCCTGGTACATCTGCAGCGGATTGCCGCTCTGCAGTCCTTTTTGCAGGGTGTCAATGGCTTCAGCGTTAAACGGACTGTTGATGGGAAAGACCGGGCTCACATAGTTGGCCCAGGTGTTGAACATCTGGTTGCCGGTGTTCACCATCGACTTCGCCGCGTCGACATACGGCTGCGTCGCCTGCCCAATCTGGGCGCTGGTGTTGGGCGGAAGCCGGGTATTGCCGATGCCAAAGGCCTTGCCGCCCCCGCTCATGCTGCTGGTCGGCCCCCACATGCCGGCGGAGCCCATGTTCAGAAGCGATCCTGTGTCGGCGCTGCCGGCGTTTCCGCCCATGCCCGCGCTGTTGCCCATGCCATAAAGCGCCCCGCTACCGGACAGACCGGCGCTGGCCGCCATCGGCGCGGCGCTGGCTCCTTTGGCGGCATTGACCCCGCTGGTCGAGTTGCTCGCACCAGTGGGCGGAATGGGAATCGCCGACATGATCAGCGAGGGCGTCAGCACTGAAATCGTCGGGGCATTGAGGCTAATCGACACCGCCGTGGCGCTGACATCCGATCCAAAAAGCTGCACACCCGTCGCCGCGCCGCAGAGCGAGACGCCGCCGCCAATCGCCAGCATGTTGATGCTCTGCATGGCGTTGGTCGACACCGAAAGCCCGGTGGTCGTCACGCCGTTCAGCCCACACAGGCTCATCGAGGCCGGCGTGAACAGCGTCAGGCCCGCCAGGCCGTTTACGCTGGTCGAGCCCATGCTCTGGTAGGTGCTGCCCAGCGTCGAGTTCATGCGGATGTTTTCCGCCTGCACCGTGAAGTTGCGGGCGTCGATGGTGACGCTGTCCGCCGTCTGGCGAATGATGCTGTCGCCCCCCGAACCGCTGACCCGCGTGGTGATCGTCGTCCCGTCCATGGTCAGCGACTGCTGGTTGATGCCCAGTGCGTCCAGCACCTCCAGCGTCAGCCCCTGCGTCTTGTCCATGAACATGCGCAGGTACAGCGGTCGCTGCGCCGTACCTGCGCCCGCCGCCTGCCCGCTGCCATTGGGAGGCGCCGTCGCATCGCTCTGTGGCACGTCCTGGTTCATTGCCCTGGAACTCCCGGCGGAATCGGCGGCAAGCTCGGCGTAGTCGGAAGACTCGGCGTAGTCGGCGTAGTCGGAGTACTGGGGGTACTCGGTGTACTCGGTGTACTCGGTGTACTCGGTGTACTCGGTGTACTCGGTGTACTGGGGGTACTCGGTGTAGTCGGAGTACTGGGGGTACTCGGAGTGCTGGGTGTACTCGGAGTACTGGGAGTACTCGGAGTACTGGGGGTACTCGGAGTACTGGGGGTACTCGGAGTACTCGGTGCACTCGGTGTACTCGGCCTACTTGGTGTAGTTGGCGTACTCGGCGTGCTCGGTGTTCTGGGTGTACTGGGCGTGCTCGGCGATGTCGGGGAGCCCGGAGGTCTGGCAGTGCTGGGAGTCCCCGGAGCGCCGGGAGTACCAGGAGTCGTGGGTGCGAGGGAACCCGGCATCGGCGGCGAGCCACGGGGCGGGACCGCGGGCATCCCCAGGGGCAGCACGAGCTTGCGACCCATGGGGGTTCCGGCGCTGACGCCGACCGGCGGCGTCCCCACCTGCAGCAACATATTGCCTTCGGCGATCTTGAGGAGTTCGTTATCAAATTGATTGAGGCGTTCAATCTCGAATACTGGATTCAGGTTTTCATACCAGTGAACGACACTCGTGCGATTGATGGGGGTTTTCCCCAGCAAGAGCTGGTCGCCCTGTGTGTCCTGCGGCATTTGCGCCGTCGCGCGCCATTCGCGCATTTCACAGATCATGGCGCGATCAAAGAACATATTCACCAACACGCGCTCATATTTGTACAGCGGAAAGTAAAACTGCCCCGGCAGGGTATTTGGATTGTAGGGCGTGGTAATCACCTGATTAGCAAACACCGGCATCATGACCTTATATCGCGGGATCTGCGTCAGGGGCTCGGGATAGAACTGGTAGGTCTCTTCGACCAGCGTTCCGGCTTCGCTGACCACGCGCCCTTCGATGGCGACGGGATAACGCGGCAAGATATAGCTCGGTAAGCGTAGCTCGGTATCACTGCTGCGCTCGATCCAAACGCTGGTATGCAGGTCAAAGGTGGCCGGAACCAGCCCGTCGTAGACCGCAGCGACGTCGATCTCTTCGCGACGCGCCGCGATGGTGATGCGATAGACGCGGCAGATCTCGGTGGCCGCCTCGGTGGGGATGGCGATGTCTTCGGCTTCTAGATCCTCGCGATCCAGCCGGAAGTCGATACCGACCCCGGGATAGTAGGGCTTACTGGGGAATGCACGATAATGAATGACAAACTCGGGCTGCGGCATACGAAACGCAGTCCGGCGGTCCTGGACTTCCGCATCAAACTGGCGGACGACCATCGTATTAAACAGATGATCCTGCCGCAGCGTCGGAACCTTCTTTAAATTATCAATCACCTGATTGCGAACATCTTCGACAAAATCATTCAGGACATTCTTTTGATATCGTGGATATTCAGGATAATAGGTTGCCAGACCGGCGAGATCACGGGGAATCAGATCAAACACCACGGGGCGTGGTTTCGTGGCATGAATCTGATAGACTTTGCGGGTATAGTCATAGACGAAGATCTTATCCATTTCGTCCAGGCGCCACATCAGCAGGTCATAGAAGCTGGCGCGCTCGCTGGGACGGTGCTCGCTGTCGCAGCCGATGAAGATCATCGGCTTAATGACGCCCATTTCTGGATCGGGATATTCAATGACCATATGCGTCGTGCGATAGGCATCGATGACCTGCCGCAGCGACTTCTGGGTGAAGAGCTCACAGGGAAAGTGCTGCCGCCACAGGACCTGCGCCGCATCGGCAAAGCGCACGAGGTAGCGGCGATAGGACAGCGGTGCGTCACCCAGCTTGGCGACGTGCTCGGACAGCGCCCGCTCGGACACCAGAGCGTTGAGCTCAAGCGGCACCGGCAGGCTGTTGATGTCCTGATCCAAGCGCGCCGCCTGCAGCGTCAGGCGCAGCTTGATCAGATCGGGCGCCCGAAACAGCGCCAGCAGCGCATCGCGGTTGTCGCTGGCCAGCGCCAGATCGTCGCTGACCAGCACAGATAGCTCACCGACAAAGCCACTGCTGCGCAGATCCAGCGACAGCGCTTGCACGTTGTGGCCGGCGAGCAGGATCGGGGTCGGGGCGGTCACCGAGCTGAGCTCGATGCGCACCACCAGGCCGTCGCGATACTCCGGTGCTTCGGCGTGCAGGGCCGCGGCCAGGGGGCGCTGATCGCGGATCAGATTACGGGGCACGGCGCACCTCGGACTGGTTGCCGACATCGACCTGCGCCGCTCCGCTGACCAGGTTGAAGCGCACCCCAAACAGGCAGGGCGCATCGCCCCGAGCGGTGCGCAGGAGACCCCGCAGCACGATGTGCAGCGTCAGATCCGCGTCGCGTCCGATGGTCTTGATTTCGCGCAGGCGGAAGCGCGGCTCGTACGCGGCAATCACGTCCTCCATCTCGCGCAGGATCGAAAGGTGCGTGCCTTTGCGCGACTGCTGTCCCAGATAATCCCCCAGGCCAAAGCGGCGCAGCGGCGATGCGTAGTCGGGCCGGGCATTGAACAGCGCACTCAGGTTGCGCGCCACACTAGCGGCCAGGTCATCGACAGGAGCGTCTTCCAAAAAGCGATTGAGGAACGACATGCTCGCCCCCTAACGCCAGTACAAAAAGACGTTGGCGCGCTCCAGCACCGGATGCACATACAGCGCAACCGAGCTCTCGCGCAGGGCATGATCCCACTCGTCGCCGCTCTGCAGCTGATAGAAATCGACCTCGGGACCGAAGGTGTGCTGAAACGGCGGCCGCTCGACATATTTGTAGGGCACGCCGCGCAGCACCAAGCGATGCACCAGCGCCAAGCGCGAGGTGCACGACAGCTTGATGTCTTCCATCGCGATGCGCTCATGCAAGGTCGGCCTTTGCACCAGCAGATAGACCTCCTGCGCATCCTTCAGCTCCGACGGCAGACCGCTTAACGTGAACAGCCCATTGCTGCGGCTAAAGCGCAGGTGCGTCGAGCGCGCATAGACCGGCCGCAGCGCCTGCTGCAACAAACGCAGCACCGTGCCGAAGCAGCTGGCCAGGCTGTCATGGCGGTACGGCAGCACGGGCTGGTCGGGAACCACTTCATGAAAACAGCAGGCTTCCCAGTACAGCTCGCGCAGCGCTGCATGCACATCGTAGGGATGCATCGGCACGCGACTGCGCAGATCGACCAGCAGGGTCTGCATGCGATACAGCGCCGCCAGACAGCGCCGGATAGTGGAGAGCCGATCGGGACGCAGAAAGGTGTCTTGTAGCTGCGCAGCAAGCTGCGGCTCCAGCGCGCCGACCTGCGCCTCTAGCGTGGCCAAGGCGGGTAACAGATGCGGCGTATTGCCGACCTGCAGAAGCGGCGGCACGTAGGTCGGCGTCAGCGCCCAGCTTCCCGCGACTCCTTTTTCGAAGTCCCCCAGCCGCAGCACCGCGCGCGATCCTTCCACGCTGTCATTGATCGAAAGCACGGCCCGCTGCACCACTCGCTCGACCACGCGCGGGTCACTGTCATAGGTGCGGTTGCCTTGTCCCGACACCGCATCGGAAAGCACATGCAGATACACGCTGACGCGGGTGGCCGAGGTCGCCGCCAGCGACAGCGGAGCCAGGCTGCAGTTCCCCGGCACGCTGATGATGACCCCATCCGCAAGGACTGCACTGACCTCACCCAGCGCCAGGACGCCATCGCGCAGCAGCGACTCGTTGTACGAAAGCTGCGCAACGCCGTACATCGGCAGCCCACAGGTGCGGGCGCGAAACTCCACCGCCGAATCGATTCCCTGCTGCAGTGCAACAAAGTGCTCAGGCAGGACGGTCTGCCCTAAGAACCAGCGCACCGGCGCAATCTTCAGCGTGCTCATTCCCGTCCCTTTCCCCTGCAGTTGGCGAAACGACACACCTCGGGCTATGCGGTGCCGGCCGGCTGATACCTGCCGCCGTGCCCGGCTGCCTGCGGCTCCTCGGCGCCGAGGACTCCCGCCCACGGCCAAAGAGCGGCAGCCCGCCCCACGGGGGTGGCGAGGCGAAACCCCTCCACCACTCCCCCGCGCGGCCCCCCCCACAGACCCCGCGGGCTGTGCCCCCGATCCCCCCTGCGAGCGATCGG
>DAORCZ010000625.1:0-5393 GCA_035345735.1 Pseudomonadota bacterium
CAAAGCGTGACAAGCACTTACGCTCGCCCCTGGAGCAGACCCCGCGCCAATCCTCGCTCTGCGGGGAGGCACGAACCGTCACTTTCTGCACTGAAATCAAATGGACCCCGGAACGCACCGAGCTGTCACTCGACATCGGGCTTGTGGGGGGGTGCGACTTCGGATGCAGCTCTGCCATAGGATGCTTGCTGAGACTTACCGATCAATGACACGCACCCAGTGAAAAGGGCGAGCGCCTGCCTGTCAAAGTGATCATCTTCGTCGAGGTGCTTCTCGGTGTGGAGTAAGGTGCAGAACCGGCCCTGCCCTGCTTGTGTGAGCCAGAGCAGCAGCAGCGACGGAGTTGCAAATCGCCGGCTGCCGCTCGCCGTACGCCCACAAGCTGGAGGAATGCGGTCTGCGGCTGTCGCGGGAACAGTGGCAAGCGCTTCCGATGGCGATGCGACTCGAACTCCTGCAAGTGCCTGCTGGCCCGGAGTTCGCGCGCCGTGCGCAGGCGTCAGGAGCCCGCCGCGATGGCCGGGCGGGTGAACCGGCATCCCTGCAGGTCAGCGATGTAGCCAGTGCGCTGGACTGCGATGATGCGGCTGCCCCTGCTTGGTTGGCGGCCGCTGGTCTTTTTGCGCTGTACGCGATGGCCAAGATCCGCAATAGCCCACCGGCCCAAGCAAGCGCTCCCAGGAGCGCGTGCGGTCCGCTTGCGGGGGGCGGCATCGAGCGGACGTCCTGAAAAAGCCAGGCTTGCAGCAGGGGCGGGCTGGCGTGCGCGCTTGGCGCAAGGATCTCGCTAGCGGCCTTGGGCATCCGGTCGACTCCTCGCGCTCGGGCTTCCGGCCCACGCGGCGCAGCCGCGTCGTCGGCCTCAAAGGTCCAGAACAAGGCAAGCTGACTTGGAGCGGGAACAGCAAGGCAGGAACTGGTCGTTCGCGGACTGCTCCTGCGGCGTCAGGTACATGTCCCGATGGTCGGGCTCGCCTTCGAGCACGCGTGTGAGGCAGGTCCCACACACGCCTTGCTCGCATGAGGTCGGCACCAGGATACCTTCGGCCGCAAGCGCCGAGGTCACGGTGGCGTCGGCCGCAACGCGGATGGTTCGACCGGAGCTGGCTAGCTTGACCTCGAAGCTTCCGTCGGTGGCCAGCTTCTGCGGCGCGGCGCTGAAGAACTCGTAGTGAAGCTGGTCCTGCGGCCAGCCGCTGCTGCGCGCATTGGACAGCACAGCGTCCATAAAACCCTGGGGGCCGCAGGTGTAGATGTGGACTCCGCGCCGTGGCGTGCGCAGCAGCGCGGGCAAATCGAGCTTCTGCTGCTGCGGGCCGTCGTCAAGGTGCAACTGCACGTGCGCTGCATAGCCGGCCTGCTGGATGCGCTCCCGGAACGCTGTGCGTTCCACCGAACGCGTGCAGTAATGAAGGGTGAAAGGCAGCTTGAGCACGTACAGCCGCTCGGCCATGCACAGTAAGGGCGTGATGCCGATGCCGCCAGCGATCAGCAAGGTCTCCTCGGCACCCGGAGTGAGTGGGAAATGGTTGCGGGGTGCGCTGATGGTGATCACATCACCTTCGCGCACGAGCTCGTGCATCGCGCGCGACCCTCCCCTACCCCGCGGGTCCTTGAGCACGGCAATCTGGTAGCGGTGCGACTCCGCCGGATCGTTGCACAGCGAGTACTGGCGCGTGACACCAGAGGGCAACAGAACGTCCACGTGCGAGCCCGCAGAGAACGGAGGCAGTGCCCTGCCGTCGGTGCTCACCAGTTCGAACAAGGCAATGTCCAGCGCAAGGGCAATCTTGCGCGCCACGCGCACTTGCAGCATTTGCGCATTCATGGTCTCGACTTCTCCCGACTGGCAGACGAAGAAATGCTCGCGCCGCGCTGCGGACCGGCAGCCGACGCGGCTGTCCCGATCCGTAGAATCTGCGCATGCGCAACGCTCCCCGTGTGCCTCTTGAAAACAGAATCTCTTACCGCTGCCTGTCGGTGGCATCGCGCATCACACGCCATCTCGCCCCGTGGTGGAAGAGCGAGTTCGGCCTGACGGTGACCAGCTGGCGTGTCATGGCCGTCATCGGACGCTACGAGCCCCTCTCGGCGATGCAGGTCGCCGAGCGCACCAGCACCGATGCCTTCTTCGTCGGCCGGGCGATCGACAAGCTGGTCGAACAGGGCTACCTCAAGAAGGGCGTGGACCCCGAGGACCGCCGGCGATTGCGACTGAGCCTGACGGCCACCGGCAGGAAAGTCCACCGGCAGGTGGAGGACATGATCAACCTGGTGGAAGCCGACCTGCTCGCCGGGATTCCCGCCGATCATCTGAGTACTTTCTTCGCCACCATTTCCCTGCTGGAAAGCCGAGCCGGCAGGCTTGGCGGCTGCGATCCGTAGCCGGGTCACTTGTCGAGAGTGATCCCCGCCTTGCGAATCACGCCGCCCCAGCGCTTGTACTCGGCCTTCAGGTAGGCATCGAACTCCTCCGGAGTCATCCCTCGGCTTTCCACGCCGAGTTCCTTCAACTTCTCCTGGACCTCACCCTGATTCAGGATCTGGCGCATCTCATCGGAGAGCTTGCGACGGATCTCGATGCCGGTGCCTGCGGGTGCCAGCACCGCGAACCATGGGCCCGAGACGATTTCAGGGTGACCCGCCTCGGCGAAGGTCGGCACCTGCGGCAGCACGGTGCTGCGTCGGGCAGACGCGATCGCGATGGGACGCAGCTGGCCGGATCGGATGCGCGGCACGAGATTGATCGTGTCCCCGATCATCATGCCGACCCGCCCGGCCAGAACGTCCGTCAGGGCGGGAGGAAACCCCTGATAGGCAACGTGAGTGAGACCAAGCCCAGTCAGCTGATTGATCAGTTCGCCGGTGACGTGCCCGGTGGTGCCCACTCCTTGCGTGCCAAACGTCATCTTGTCCGGGTTTGACTTGGCAAAAGCAAGCAAGTCGGAAAAACTCGACACCGGGAACGCTTGGTTGGTCACCAAAACATTCGGTGCCTCGGCCACGATGGTGACCGGCGCGAACGCAGTTTCGGCGTTGTAAGGCAGGCGCTTCATCAGGAAGGGATTGAGCACCAGCGGCCCCTGCGCCGTGAACAGGAAGGTGTGCCCGTCGGCCGCGGCCCGCGCCACCAAGTCCGCACCGACGGTTCCACCTGCGCCGGGGCGGTTCTCCACCACGACGTTTTGACCGAGCCGTCCTTCCAAGTGCCGGCCCATCAGACGGGCCACTACGTCGATTGAGCCGCCTGCGGCAAACGGGACCACGAAGCGGATCGGCTTGGACGGCCAGGAATCCCTGGGCTGGGCCTGCGCCGCAAACGCACAGGCGGTCGCCACTACAGCGGCAGCCAGGGCGAGGGCTTGGCGGAACTTCACGAGAACATTCACCGGAGTCTCCTTTGGATTGGTGGCGATGCACGGGCGCGCCCTTCGGCGGCGCGCGCCCGACCACTGCAGCGGCGCGCTCAGGCGCTCGGCAAGGTCGCAGGATGGGTTCCCGCCTGGTCTGCGGTCATCTCCTTGGGCAAGAGTATGGCGACGGCGCGCCGCTTGTACAGATCGGCGCGCGCGACGGCCGCCGGGATCGTGCCTTCCGTGGCGAACCTCTTCGCGGATTCGATCAGGCGCCGGCGGCACTTGACGATCGCGGTATCCGAGGAGCCCAGGTGTTCCTTGGTCCGGTCGGCGATCGCGCCCTGGCTCTCCTGCACTGCGAGGTCCTGCAGCTGGGCGCTCGGGATGCCGGTGAACGAGCCGCTCTTCTGGAGGGTGCGGTCCATCAGGTAATCGTTGGCGCGGTTGCCTTCGGGGATGTACGTTCCCGGAACCAGCTTCGCGTAGTCGAGGCCGCCGCCCTTGTACTCGGCGAGTTCATCGTCGCTCAGAGGACGTCCGGCGTGGTAGCGGATGCGGTACCACCAGCAGTTCTCATCGTCGATGGGGATGAACAGGTTGGCCCTGCAGACCAGGCCTTCGGCTGTCGGCACCAGGACGGCGGTGGGCATCAGCCACTGCGTGATGCGCCAGTAGAAGGTGTCCTCGCCTCCGTCCCGGCGCGCAGAGATGCGCATACCGTAGTCGGTGTCCTCGCAGAAAAAGCGTGGCGCCCCGTCGGCATCGCCGTACTTCTGCAGGTGGCCTACGTTGAACACGTCCTTCTCCATGGGCGCGATGGACCGGTGCAGAAAGGTAAGGTGCGCTGTGTCAATGCTGCCTTCCAGCGCCTGCTGGTAATTGCATTTCATCAGGCACTTCGAGGTGTAGAAGTTCTGTGCCGGCAGGCTCATGAATTCCATCTGCGGCAAAGGCGGGACGCACTCCTGCGGGCCCAGGTAGGCCCAGACGATGCCGCCGGCTTCGTGGACCGGGTATGCCTTGGCGCGAATGTTCGGATTGCACCGCATCGGGCTGCCGGCAGGTTCACTCGGCATGTCCAGCAGCTCGCCGGTGACGCTGAACTTCCAGCCGTGGTACACGCAGCGCAGGCCGCCCTCCTCGTTGCGCCCGAAGAAGAGCTCGGCCAGGCGGTGCGGGCAATGCGCGTCCAGCAGCCCGACCTTCCCGCTGGAGTCCCGGAAGGCAACGAAGTTCTCGCCCATCAGCCGAACCCGCACCGGAGCGCAATCGGGCGCCGGCAGCTCCTCGCACAGAAGCGCGGGCTGCCAGAACTGCCGGAACAGGCCACCCATGGCAGTGCCGGGGCCGACGCGGGTGAGGATCTCATTGTTCTCGGAATTCAGCATGTGTGACCTCGGACGAAAATTACTTGCGGTTCGCTATTATTCGATGGCGCCCGCGGGCTGTCAATGCGGCGCCCCTCGCCCCCGCCGCCGGTGGGGGCGTTCGCGGGTCACACGCACGCGCTGCCGAGGTGAGCGGCCCGAACTCAGCAATCCAAGGTGCGCAGCACGTCCGGCAGGATCCGCCGGACCTGAGCGGAGATGAACGGCACCCCAAGCGGGTCGCCGAACACTCCGGCGGTAGGCGGACCGACGGCCCTCAGCGTGGGTTGCGGGTTCCCGGCCGCATCCAGCGCTTCGCAGTGGGACCCCACATGCACGCCGATGCCGGTCGGGTCCAGCCGCAGCCAACCGCGGTCTGCGAGGGCATTCAGAAAGGGGTTGGACCGCCAGGCAGTGCCGGGGTCGAGCCCGGTGCAGTTCACCACCCAGTCGAAGTGCCTGACGGCCGGCTCCCCCGAACGGGGTCCATTTGATTTCAGTGTCAAAAGTGACGGTTCGCTTCCCCAGCAACGGCGCGGGCATGGGCAGGTAACTTGTTGATTTCAAAGGGATTGCTGTTCGGTATTTCGCCGCGTATCGTTGGCTGCCTTTCGAGAGACGAGGAGCAACCGAAATGCAAGGCTGGCAGACCCCATACCTTGGCCTGCGC
>DAORCZ010000626.1:0-2331 GCA_035345735.1 Pseudomonadota bacterium
CTTTCAGATAGGCCTCGACGTCATAGTTCGAACAAGACGAGTGCTGGTCGGCCATGAACTGCTCTAGATCGACCTTGAAGTCGCGCGCCGACTGGTAGCGCTTCTCGACGCTCTTGGCCAAGCCGCGCATCACGATGGGATGCAGATCGGGCGGGAAAGCGGCGTTTAGCTGCTCGGGCGGACGCGGCTCGCGGCTGGTGATCTCGATGGTTAGCTTGCCGGTCGTCTCGCCAGGGAACGGGCGCTGGCCAGTTGTCAGCTCATACAGCACAGCCGCCAGCGAAAAGACGTCCGAGCGAGCATCGAGATCGAGCCCCTGAATCTGCTCGGGGCTCATGTAGGGCACCTTGCCTTTGATGATGCCGATGCCGGTGCGGACCTTGGTGCCAGCGATGGACAGCGCCATGGCTTTGGCGATGCCGAAGTCGAGCACCTTGGCCACGCCATCCCAGCTGACCATGATGTTCGACGGCGAGACGTCGCGATGCACCAAAAGGAGCGGCGCCCCACTGCCATCCTTGGCTTTGTGCGCGTGATCGAGTCCCTCGGCGGCGCTGCTGACAATGCGCACCGCAATCGGCCAGGGCAGAGCGGGCTGGCCGGTGGTGCGCGTCTTCTCTAGCACGCTCTCCAGCGTCACGCCGTCGACGTATTCCATGGCCAGGAAGTAGTCGCCTTCGATCTGCCCGAAGTCGAGGATGTGCACGATGTTGGGGTGCGACAGCCGCGCCGCGATCCGCGCTTCCTGCAGGAACATCTCGACGAAAGCCTGGTTCCCCGGGTCCTGCGCCAGCGTCGGCAGCACGCGCTTGATCACGCACTCTTTCTGGAAGCCCCCCGGGCCCAGCTGGCGGGCCAGGAAGACATCCGCCATGCCCCCCGTCGCCAGATGCGACAGCAGCGTGTACTTGCCGAAACGTCGGGGGAATGCACCAGCTTTTCCTGTCGGGCCCATCGAGTGACGAACAGAATAGCGAGCCCGCTTGGGGAAGGAAAGCACCCCCTTGCCGATTCGGACTATAGTGCCGGCGTTCGGATCGGGTAGGGAAAGCCATCGCTGGTTTTCCTCGTCGCAAAAATCTCAACAAGCCTCGCTTCTTCGGGGCGCTTACCCCGCGGTAACCCTGCTTTCCAGCTGGAGTCGGCCATGAACGCGCGCATCCCCCTGCGATGGTTTCCTCTGTTCGTAAAGCTCTGCTCGCTGTCGCTCTTCGTCACTGCCGGCTGCAATACGCAGATGACGATGCTTCCCGAGGAGGAGGCCCGTCGCCGCGACCTCTCGACGCCCGAGCCGCGAGCCGATCTCAGCGTGCCGCCGGCCGATATGGCGGTGCCGCGCGATCTGACCCCCGGGCCGGATCTGTCGGGCAAGCCGGACCTGTCGCCGTGTACCAGCGGCAGTGAGTGTCAGAGTGGCTCCTGTCAGCCAGCCGGGAGCGATGGCGCATCGATCTGCGTCCGTGGCTGCCGCAGCCAGATGGACTGCGCCGGACTGCCCGGTGGCCTGTACTGCGCCCCGCAAAAAGCCGGCAGCCCCGACGGATTCTGCGTTCCGAGCAGCAGCAAGCACTGCGCTAGCTGTCGCATGGACAGCGAGTGCGGCAGCTTGTCCGAGGCCTGCCTGCAGGCGCCCGGCGACATCGCACCGGCCTGCCACATCGACTGCTCGCTCTCGGCGGCAGCCTGCCCCAGCGACTATGACTGCCTGGATGTCCCCGGTGGCGCGGGCGGTGGCGACATGGGCACAGGCAGCCGCAAGCTGTGCGTCCCCAAGGCCAAGCTCTGCCTCGACTCGCTGGGCGGCTCCTGCGATCGCGTGTCGCTGCCGCAGACCTGCTGGCGCGAAAACGACGCTGGCTCGTGCACCGGTCAGCGTCCCTGCTTGGCCGGCGGTCGCTACGATCGCTGCGGCGCGACGACGCCCCAGTACAAGCGCTGCGGCGACATGGATCCCCCCGGCTGCATGCTCAAGCTCGCTGCTGATGCCACCACCAGCAAGCTGAACTGCGGCCGCTGCGGCAACGCCTGCGGCGCCAGTGAAGACTGCTGCAGCGGAAGCTGCAAGCCGCTCGACACCGCCAGCGACTGCGGCGCCTGCGGCCGGACCTGCGCGGCGGGCAGCGGCTGCTGCGGCGGAGGCTGCACTGCGCTCAACACCGTCAGCAACTGCGGACGCTGCGGCAATGCCTGCGCGGGTGTCGGGCTGAGCAGCAGCGATGTCTTCTGCGACAGCGGCAGCTTGGTCTGCAGCATGACCTGCCGCGGCGACAACTACGACATCGACGGCGCGATGAGCAACGGCTGCGAGCTCCTCGATCAGATCCCGCCGGG
>DAORCZ010000626.1:2431-5364 GCA_035345735.1 Pseudomonadota bacterium
GTCGGCACGCCGTGCTATCGCCTGTCGATCTTCACCAACAAGAAGTCGGACAGCATCACGCTCGCGGGCAATAGCTTTGGCAGCATGTCCTCGGGCGCAAGCTCCTACTCCGGGGGCTCGGACATCTACTTCTTGGTGGAAAAGATCTGCACCACCGGCGGGCCCGAAAACGTCGGCTACACCGTCGACTACCACCTGTAGAGATAGCGAGGTCGCAGATGCGGGCGTCCTTCGGTGTCGTCATCGGCTGGCTGCTCTCGATCGCTGGCTGCGCTGCGACTGGCGGTGGTCCGATGGAGCCACCGACCGGCCCGGCCCCAGACTGCCAGGGCCTGGCCTGCGCCGTCCCGCGCTGCCCCGCCGAATCCAGCACCGTGCTGACCGGGCGCGTCACCGCCCCCAATGGCGGGCAACCGATCCCGCAGGCCCTGGTCTACATCCCCGAGAGCCCCGGTCCACTGTCGCCGATCGCGGCAGCGCTGGGCTGCGAGGCCTGCAACCGGCCGCTGTCCGATCGCACGGTCGCGGTTACCCAGACGGGCATCGATGGCCGCTTCACCCTGCGCGGCGTCCCGGCCGGCGAGCGCATCCCCATCGTCATCCAGAAGGGTCGCTTCCGTCGTCGCTTCGAGATGACGATCGCGCCCTGCCAGACGCAGGCGGCGACGGCTCCTGGCGGGGGCGACAGCCTGCCCTTACCCGGCTCGATGAGCGACGGGGACCTGCCGCTGATGGCCGTCGCGGCCGGCGATCACGATGCCATCGAGTGCGTGCTACGCGAGCTCGGCATCGCGCCCGGAGAATTCGCCGGCGCCGACGATCCGAGCAGCGGCGAGCCCACCTCCGGCCGCGTGCACCTATACAACAACCAAGCCCCCGGCGCGCCGACCCTGGCTGGCCAACCCCCGCTATCGACGCTGCTGCGCGATCGGGGGCGAATGCTGCGCTATCCGCTGATCTTTCTGAACTGCTCAGGCCCGACGTACTCAGAGTCGCTGCTGCGCGATCCGCAGGTGCTTTCCAACCTGCGCGACTATCTGACCGGCGGCGGACGGCTGTATGTGACCGACTGGTCATATGACTTCCTACAGCAAGTGCCGGAGCTCGCTCCCTTTGTCTGTTTCGAGGACGATCAGGACTGCGCCATCACCACGCCGCACGGCTTTCACACCGCACCGGCCCACGGCGGCAGCCTGAACCTGCTGACCGCGCAGGTCTCGACAGACACACCCACCACGCGCGCGCTCGCCGACTGGATCGCAGCCCTGCCAGGCGAGCGACCGCTTATGCCCAGCGCCCTGCCGGTCAGCGATCTTCTGCCGGGCTGGGTGGTGGTGCAAAAGACGGCGACGGACCTGCGCTATCCCACGACGACCTGGCTCACCGCCGAGCTCAGCGATCGCCTACGCCCACCCCGGCTGCGCCCGCTGACCGTCAGCTTCGACTACCCGCCGCAGGCCCCGTGCGGACGCGCGCTGTTTAGCTCGTACCACACCCGCCAGCGCTCGCTGCGCCTGCCCTTCCCCGAGTACTGCCCAGCGACGGGCAGTGGACTGCTACCCCAGGAGCACATCCTGGCCTTCCTGCTGTTCGAGCTGGGCAGCTGCCTGGGCCCGCCGGCCTAGACGCGACCCACGCCCCGCGGCAACACGCCGCACAGCCGCGGCCGCCGTTCCTGCTGACTTCGCGTCTGCAATGTTCTTAATATGCCGCCCATGCGAACTGTCGTTCTCGGTGGTGGCCCGGCAGGGCTTTATCTCGCGCTGCTCCTTAAAAAAGAAGATCCGCGACACCAGGTCACGGTGCTGGAGCGCAATCGCCCCGACGACACGTTCGGCTTCGGGGTGGTGTTTTCCGATCAGACGCTGCAGGTGCTGCGCACCGGCGATGCCGCAACCTACGACGAGATCGTCGACAGCTTCGCCCACTGGGACGACATCGCCATCCACTACCGCGGCGAGGTGCTGCGGTCGACCGGGCACGGCTTTTCGGGGCTGTCGCGCAAGACGCTGCTCGATATCCTGCAGCGCCGCTGTCGCGAGCACGAGGTCGATGTGCAGTTTCAGCGCGAGCTACAGGGGTCGCAGATCGATGAGCTCTTGGCGGCCGACTTGGTCGTTGGCAGCGATGGCGTAAACAGTCTGGTGCGGGCGCGCTACGCGCCGTCGTTCCGTCCGCAGCTGCAAGGCCGGCCGAATCGCTTCGTCTGGCTGGGCACGACCTTTCCGTTTTCTGCTTTCACGTTCTACTTCAAGGAAAACGAGCACGGCCTGTTCCGCGTCCACGCCTATCGCTACACCCAAGGACAGGGCGGGGCGGACAGCGAGCCGCAGTCGACATTTATCGTCGAGTGCACAGAAGCCACCTTCCGCCGCAGCGGGCTCGCCGAGCAAGACGAAGCCGCCACCATCGCCTACTGCGAACGCCTGTTTGCCGAGGAGCTAGCCGGCCATCGCCTGATCGGCAATCGCAGCGTGTGGCGCAACTTCCCCAACATTCGCTGCGGCAGCTGGGTGCACCAAAACCTGGTCCTGCTGGGCGATGCGGCACACACCGCGCACTTTTCGATCGGCTCGGGCACCAAGCTGGCGATGGAAGACGCCATCGTGCTGCGCGATACGCTGCGGCAGCACGGCGTGACGCGGCGCGAGCAGGTGGGGGCGGCGCTCCTCGCCTATGACGCGGCCCGCCGGCCGATGGTCGAAAGCCTGCAGCGCGCGGCGCAGACCAGCCTGGAGTGGTTCGAAAACACCGAGCGCTACATGCACCTGCCGCCCTGGCAGTTTGCGTTCAGTCTGCTCACCCGCAGCCTGCGCCTGACGCACGAAAACCTGACGGTGCGCGACCCCGGGCTGATGGCCACCATCGATGCTCAGGTGGCGGCGCAGGCCCAGGCGCAGGTCGGCGCGGTGGCGGGGACGCCCTCGACACCG
>DAORCZ010000627.1:0-2518 GCA_035345735.1 Pseudomonadota bacterium
TGCTGCGAACGCCTGGCGCCGCCCCGCGCTAGGTGGTTATTAGTTAATTAATAAATGAGCATAATAATATAATTAAATCGAATTGTTGGATTTTATTTTGCGACATAGGACGGGTTTTATGCGTGTTTCGCGAGCACAAACCGAGAGGTCCCATCGGCGCTATTGCGGCGTGGCGGTGGCGTGGGTGAACGACAGGCCGCCGCGATCGTCGCGCACGACGAGGAAAAAGTGGACCAGGCCCCCGGGGGCTTCGCGCTCGGCGCGGGCGGTGGGGGGCTGCCAGGTGACGCTGGTGCGCGGGAACTGCGGGCAGGTCTCGGGGGCGCCCGGGCAGTCGAGGTCGAGGAACGAGCCGCGTCCGGCCTCCAGCGTCCCGGCGGTGGTGAAGAAGGTGGCGGACAGGCTCTCGTTCTTGGGCTGGCCGCTCGTGTCCTGCCCGACCTCGACGGCGTCGGCGGCGCGATCGACGGCCAGGGTCAGCTTGGGGCGGTCGCTGTCGGGCGTGCTGGGCGACAGCTTGGGATAGCGAAACGCCGGGCTGCCGACCGTCTGTTCGTCCAGCGTTCCCCCGTCGGGACCCAAGGCGACAGCGCGGATTCCGGGGTTGCGGTTGGGGCTAGGGCTGGGGCTGACGCGCAGCGCTTTGATCGCGATCAGGCAGTGGTTTTGGTTGGGCGAGACGCCGCGGCTCGCCATCGCCTGGGCGTAGCAGGCCTCGGCGCCCCCCGGCAGGCTGCGGTCGGCGACGATCAGCGTGACCAGCAGCGTGTAGGGGACATCGCTGCCCGGCGAGGTGCGCAGACGGGCGAGTAGTGGCGGGCCCGGAAACGGCGGCGGTACGACGGGCGGTTCAGCGACGAGGCGGCGTAGCTCGGTCGTCCGGTTAAGCTGCTCTAGGCCGCAGGGCTCGGGCGAGACGGTCTCGCTGGGCTGACGGCAGGCCAGCCACAGCGCGGTCAACCCCTGAGGCTGTGTCGTGGGCCGGGCCCCGTCGGCGCTTTGCGCTGGCTCGCCGTGCTGCGGATGGGTGACGACCAGCGCCGAGAGTGCCACCTCGCTATCGGGCCCGACCTCCGGCGGATCGGCTTTTATGGCCAGCACCCGCAGCTTGCCCGCTGCATCGATCTGTCCGTCGGGTCCCAGGGGATCCGGTTCGATCAGCCAGAACGACGGAAACTCCGGCCCGCAGCCCGAGGCGGAGGCCACGCCCGAAAGCAGCAGGCCCCAGAGCAGGAGACGCTTCGCAAGACCGATGTGATGGGGAGGGGGAGGGGGACTTGGCGGGAACACCGACGCGCGCATGTCCCGTCAATCTATCGAAAGCGCGACCGGCAGGCGAAGCCAGATCCGCAGGCCCAGCGGCTGCGGCCGGTGGCTACTTCTGCATGCGCTCGACTTCGTCGCGGATCAGCTTGACGGGGGTGACCAGGCCATCGCGGGCCCCGCGCACCGCCGCCCAGCCGGCCATGCCCGAGCCGGGCTTGAGCTGGGTGCCGGGCTTGGTCGCCGCGACGATGCGGGCGAAGTAGATGTGGATGGTGTGCTCGTAGCCGAACACATCGCGCTCGGGGATGAGCAGGCTGGTCAGCATGTACTCGCCGGCTTCGTAGTGCGTGTCGTCGAGCTTGCGGGTATGACCCTTTTTGTCCTCGAAGCTGGCAAAGCGGGACCGCTCTTCCGGGCTGAGCGCGCGCTTGTGATAGCGCAGCAGGGCGACGCCGTTGGGCAGAAGGACGCTCTCGCTATCGCCGATGACATAGCTGTCGCGCATGCCGAACATGCCGGCGCCAAACGGCATGTGCAGCGCCAGGAACGAGCCAAAGTCGGTATGCACCGCGCCCTCGCCCCAGGCCGAGCCCTCGCGTCGCTTCTTGCCCGCCACTTCGATGTGCTGATCGACGAGCGGATGCTTCAGTGCACCGCGCGGATCGCACAGCCGCTCCAGCACCTGCGCCGGCTTGACGCGCTTGTAGCGGGCGATGATCCAGGCGGCTGGCATGCGCCCTTCTTCCTGACGATAGATGACGATGGGCAGCGAGCCCGGCGAGGCATCGAGGCCGGTCTTGACGGTCTCGGCGCCCAAGATTTGCGGCACCGGGCCGCCTTTTTCGATGGCGGCGTTGGCCGGCAGATCGAGGGCGACCTGGGCCAGCTTGGGCACCACCGCCTGCAAGAGCGCCGGCAGATCGCCCTTTTCGTGGCGGTATTCGCGCAGAGTGCGCACCACCTCGGCTGGGACCTCGGGCATGGCGGCAGACGCGAGCCGGGGCGTCGGGAAGATTCCCAGGCCCAGCCCGATGATGCCGAAAATGACGCAAGGCGTTAAACAGCGGCGCAGCAGGTGCGTCATAGAGCTCCTCCGTGATTTTTGGCGCGCGGCCTACGCTTCCTTCCCCGCGTCGCTCATCCTGCCTGCTCTCCCCCAGTCCCCGAGAGCGCTGCGGCAGAGCCAAGCAGCCGGATGAGAGCATAGGGCAGTTGCTGCAGCGCGGCAATACCGCACTCCACGGGGCCTGGC
>DAORCZ010000627.1:2618-5356 GCA_035345735.1 Pseudomonadota bacterium
GAGAGCATAGGGCAGTTGCTGCAGCGCGGCAATACCGCACTCCACGGGGCCTGGCTCGGCGGGCAAGCAGGCTACAATGACTCCACGCTGGACCGGTGTGGTCACCCTGTCAAAGACCCGCTGGGCTCCAGCCAGCTACCCATGTTGGGGCAACTAAGGGGGATTCTTATGCGATTACGTCATCTTGGACTCGGCGGCTTGGCCGTCGCAGTTTTGGCTCTGGCCGGCACGGTGGGCTGTGGCAGCGGCGAGGTCATGATGCCGATGGAAGCCACGCTGAATCAGAAGCTCGTCGGCACCTGGCGAAGCTCGGCCTGTGAGCTGGGCATCATGGCCACGGCGACCCTGCCGACCAGCATCTACTTCCAGCGCGAGTACAAGTTCACCGAGACCGACTGGACGGCGACGGCCAGCATCTTCGTCGATCAGCTCTGCGCCTCGTCCGTGTTGCGCTCGACGGTCAAGGGCACCTACACGGTCGGCGCGGCGGCGTCGAGCCCGGCCGGTGGAACCGAGCTCGACTTCAACTACGCCGAGCGCAAGGTGCTGCTCCTGCAGCCGCTGGGGGCGCAGATCCTCAACGGCATCATGTGCGGCGGCATGTCCAGCTGGACGGCCGGCGTCGATGTCGATGTCAGCACCAAGGGCTGCTTGCCGCTGATGCCGTCGAACATCGCCTGTCCCAAGGAGTTTGACGTCGGCAAGATCGACGGCGATGTCAAGACCTCGGGCGCGACGCTGACTCTGGGCACGCGACCGATGTCGCCCGATGGTCTGTGCAAGGCCCGACCGACGACGTTTTCGACCGCGCCGCTGGCCAAGCTCTAGCCACTTTTGTCCCTCCTCCGCCGCGGCAAATCCTCCGCGAAAAGCCGGCTCTTCTTGCTACCCTGCGGCGCCTAGCTGGCCCGCACGATGACCTTCCTCGACGAACTCAATCCCTCGCAGCGCGCCGCGGTGGTGCACCAGACCGGGCCGCTTCTGATCCTGGCTGGGGCCGGCTCGGGCAAGACCCGCGTCATCGCTTATCGCCTCGCCGAACTTCTGCGCCGCGGCGTCGATCCCGAGCGCATCCTGGCCGTGACCTTCACCAACAAAGCCGCCGGTGAGCTCAAAGGTCGCGTCGAGAGCCTGATCACTCGCTTGGGCCTGGTACCGACGCCGGACCCCCGCGATCCGCTGACCGCTGCGCAGCCGCGCGTCCGGGGTGTGCCGCACTGGATGGGCACGTTTCACTCGATCGGCGCCCGCCTGCTGCGGCGCATGGCTGACCGCGCCAAATTGCCCGCCGACTTTACGATTCTCGACGAGGACGATCAGCTCAAGCTGTGCAAAGAGGTCTGCCAGCGCGAAAACATCGACGACACGGCGATGCCGCCGCGGGCCCTGCGCAGCCAGATCGATCGCGCCAAGAACCACGGCCTGCTGCCCGAGCAGTATCGCGGCCGCGACTACTTCACCGACCTGGTGGCGCGCCTCTACCCGCTGTACCAGAGCGAGCTTGCGCGTCTGGGCGCCGTCGACTTCGGCGATCTTCTGCTGTGGCCGGTCGTGCTGTGCGATCGCGATCCCGAACTGCGGGCGCTGCTATCGCGGCGCTTTCAGCACGTGCTGGTCGATGAGTTTCAGGACGTAAACCCCGTCCAGTATCAGTTCCTGCGCCACCTCGCAGCCGGGCACCGCAACCTGGTGGTGGTCGGCGATGATGACCAGGCGATCTATGGCTGGCGCGGCGCTGATGTCGGCGTGATCTTGGACTTCGAGACCGACTGGCCCGACGTCCACATCGTTAAGCTGGAAGAAAACTATCGCTCGTCGCAGGTCATCCTGGATGCCGCGCACGCGGTGGTGTCGCTCAATCAGAAGCGGCGCGAAAAGCGGCTGTTCACTCAGCGGGCCGGCGGCGAGCGCATCATCAGCCACGAGGCCATCGACGAGCGTCGCGAGGCGCTGTACGTCGCCAACACCATCCTCCTCCTGCAGAACGAGGAGGGGTATTTCCCCGATGACTGCGCGGTCATCTATCGCACCAACGCGCAGTCGCGCGTGCTGGAAGAGGCGCTGCGGGCCTGCGGCGTGCCCTACACCATCGTCGGGGGCGCGCGCTTCTACGACCGCGCCGAAGTCAAAGACGTGCTGGCCTATCTGCGCCTGTGTCACAACCCCGCCGACGAGCTGGCGCTGCGCCGCGTCATCAACGTCCCGGCCCGTGGCATTGGCGAAAAGACCGTCGCCAAGCTGGAAGCCAAGGCGCGCTTAGGCGGCCTGCCGCTGTGGCTTGCCATCCAAAATGCCGTCGAGGACGAGGAGTTTCTGGGCAGTGGTCCGCGCAAGAAGCTGCGCGGCTTTGTCGATCTGGTGCTGGCGCTGCGGGCCGCCGCGGGCGCGATGTCGGTCAGCAAGCTGGCGCGCGAGATCCTTTTGCGCACCGGCTATCTGGGACAGTTCAAAGCCGGCGAGCCCGAGGACGAGTCGCGGCAAGAGAACGTGATGGAGCTCATCGGCTCGATCGAAGAGCTGGAGCGCGAGTCCACCGCCCAGACCGCCGGTGCGGTGTCCGCCATCGCCGAGCCTGACCCGTCGGAGGAAGCGGGAGAGCCTAGCGCCACCAGCCTGGAGGCGGCGCTGTTTGCTCCCGAGCTCGGCGAGGCGCGACCGCTGACCCTGGGCGAGTATCTGACGCGCGTGGCCCTAGTCACCGGCGAAGAGATCGGCGACAGCGGACGCGGTGTGCAGCT
>DAORCZ010000628.1:0-5354 GCA_035345735.1 Pseudomonadota bacterium
ATGGCCTCAAGCAGTACCTGGAGAAGTTCCCGCACGGCTGCACCGAGCAGCTAGTCAGCCAGGGCATGCCGGCACTGGTGCTGCGCACGCGGCCCGAGTTCGGCTTCACCCCCGAGGCGGCCGAGACCAACCTGCAGGCGACGCTCTCCATGCTGCGCTCGCGCCAGAACGACGATGGTGGTTTTGGCCTGTGGGTCAACGCCTCGCAGGTATCGGACTTCGCCAGCGTCTACGCCACGCACTACCTCATCGAAGCCAAGGATCGCGGCGCGGCGGTGCCGGCCGATGTGCTCAAGAGCGCGCTCAGCTATGTCACGCAGCTAGCGAGCCGCGAGACCGATGCCCTGGCTGGCGAGCGCCTGCGCGCCTACGCCGTGTATGTCCTTTCGCGCAGCGGCGTCGTGACCAGTCAGTACCTGGCCTCGGTGCAGAAGACGCTAGAGAACAGCTACAAGACGACCTGGAAGAAAGACCTGGCGGCGATTTATCTCGCTGGGGCGTACAAGCTGCTCAAGCAGGATCGCAAGGCGCAGGCACTGATCGCCGACCTCAAGTTCGGCGAGGTCGCAGAAGGCGAGACCGACTACGAGAACTACTACGACGCGCTGACCCGCGACGCGCAGCTTCTGTACGTCCTGGCTCGCCACTTCCCCGAGCGGCTGGCCAAGATCGAAGGCGATGCGCTGCTGGCCCTGGTCGCGCCGATCACCCAGAACCGCTACAACACGCTGTCGTCGGCGTACAGCATCCTGGCGCTGGAAGCCTACGCGCAGGTGGCGGAAGCGCAGCCGGCGGCGGGCTTTGCCATCGCCGAAGTCGCGGCGAACGGACAGCAGAAGGCACTGGCTCTGCCGACCGGCCTGTTCCCGGTCACTAACTTTTCGCACGAGGTCGGGCGCCTGCTGATCAGCGCCAGCGGTCCGCTGCGCGGCTACTACCAGGTGACGCAGTCCGGCTATGACCTGGGCCTCCCCAGTGAAGTTACGAAGCAGCGGCTGGAGGTCTTCCGCGAATACCTAGGCGCCGACGGCAAGCCGATCACGCAGGTCAAGCTGGGCGACGAGGTCGAGGTCCACGTCAAGCTACGCAGCCTAAGCAATGCGACGCTGTGGAACCTGGCGATCATCGATCTTCTGCCCGGCGGCTTCGAGGTCGTCGTGCAGCCCCCAGCCGGAGCCGGTGATCCGGAAGAAGAAGAGAAAGAAGACAAGACGGAAGACGGCTCCGGCGAGGGGCACGAAGGCGGTGGCGACAGCGAAGGCGGCGATCACGAAGGCGATGGCGACCATGAACGCGGTGGCGACAGCGACAGCGATAGCTCACCGGCGCGTCGCGTGCATCCGACCCCCGCCGCGCTGCCCTTCGCCAAGCCGAGCAGCACCTGGCAACCCGAGTTCGGCGATGTCCGCGAGGATCGCGTCATCCTCTACGGCAGCGCGGGCAGTGAGCTGAAAGAGTTCGTCTACACCATCAAGGCGACGAACCTTGGCACCTACACCGTGCCGCCGCTGCAGGGCGAAGGCATGTACGACCGCGCCGTCCTGGCCCGCGCTCTCGGCGGCAAGCTGACCGTCGTGAAGTAGCGCCCGCCACCGTCCCGCCCGGCAAAGCCACTCCCTCCCCTCTCCGCCCACCCTTCGCTCCGCCCACCCCTCGCTCCGCTCCCCCCATCAAGCAACGCAAGGTGCGCCCGCGGGCGTGCTGCGGCCGACGACGATCCGGCAGCCGGCGGATCGTGGTACGCTAACTCGATCCATGTCTAGCGTCGATCGCCTAGTGGGGGGCAAGTATCGCTTAGAGCGCCAGATTGGCGGCGGCGGTATGGGCACAATCTGGGTGGCTCTGGACATGCGGCTGCAGCGGCGCGTGGCGCTGAAGATGATGCGCACCGACCACCTGCGCTCGCAGTCGATGCGACGCCACTTCGATCAGGAAGCGCAGGCCGCGGCCCGCATCGAGCACCAAAACGTCGTCCACATCTTCGACTACGGCCTTGACGAGATCGACGGGCAACCGACGCCCTACATCGTCATGGAGCTCTTGGTCGGCGAGGATCTGGAGACCCGCCTGCAGCGACAAGCCAAGCTGCCACTGGCCACGGTGGTCGAGATCGTCTCGCAGGCCGCCCGCGCCCTGTCGGCCGCCCACGCCGCGGGCCTGGTGCACCGCGACCTGAAGCCAGCCAATCTGTTCCTCGCCGCCAATGACCATCGCGAGGTGGTCAAGGTGCTGGACTTTGGCATCGCGTCGTTCCGCGCTGGCGAGCGCGGCACCACCCAGCCGGGCTACCTGATGGGCACGCCGCACTATATGAGCCCGGAGCAGATCCAGGCCCCGCACACCGTCGATGCGCGCAGCGACCTGTTTGCGCTGGCGGTGGTGGCGTACCAGATGCTCACGGCTCGCCTGCCTTTCGAAGCGCCAACGCTGCCCGACCTGCTCATCAGCATCACACAGCCGGGCTACACCGTCCCTGCGCCCTCGCAGTTCCTGCCGGAGCTGCACAAGACCGCCGTCGCCACCAACCTCGACAAGTTCTTCAGTCGGGCGCTGTCGCGCGAGCCCAGCGAGCGGTTTCAGTCGGCGCGCGAGCTAGCGGCTGCCTTCGTCAGCGCCAGCGACACCAACACCGGCACGCAGAGCGTCAAGATCCTG
Organism: Pseudomonadota bacterium; assembly: GCA_035345735.1. Lineage (GTDB taxonomy): Bacteria > Myxococcota_A > Polyangia > Palsa-1104 > JAEUJZ01 > JAEUJZ01. Next base: position 2,656 of record DAORCZ010000628.1, read on the forward strand.
GTGGTCGATGACGAGCCGGACATGCAGCTCCTGGTGCAGCAGAGCTTCCGGCAGCAAATTCGGCGCGGGCTCTACGACTTCACCTTTGTGACCGAAGGCCAAGCCGCGCTGGCCGAGCTCAGTCGGCGGCCAGATATCGATCTGGTGCTGTCCGATATCAACATGCCCGGCATGGACGGTCTGACGCTGCTGCAGCACGTCAGCGAGGCCAATCCCAACATCAAGGTGGTGATGGTCTCGGCCTATGGCGACATGCGCAACATCCGCGACGCCATGAATCGCGGTGCCTTCGACTTCATCAACAAACCGATCGACTTCAAAGATCTGGCCGCGACGATCGAAAAGACAGCCCAGCAAGCCAAAGCGGCGAAGCGCTCGGCGCGCTGGGGAGCAGAAAATGCTCTGTTGCGCATGTACGTCAACTCTGAGCTCGTCGAGCACCTGCTGCCCGTCCTCAAGGGCGATGGGGTCGTCCCCGGTGAGCTGGCCGATGCGACCGTGATGTTCGTCGTCGTGCCGATGGACGAGGTCAGCAGCTCATACGATCGCGAGATCGGCCCGGAGTACCTGCTGCGCCCGCTCGACACCGCCTACAGCTGCATCATTCCCGAGGTGCAGGAGCGCCGCGGCGTCATCGACAAGTTCATCAGCAACGCTGCACTGTGCCTGTTCCGCGACGAAGGCCACCGTCGGCGCGCTCTGGAGACAGCCATCGCTTGCCGGGCTCGTCTCACCGATGCCCGCACGCCGGGCGTCAGCATAGGCATCGTCAGCGGTCGTGTGCTGTTCGGCAGCGTCGGCTCGATGGCGCACAACCGCGTCGATTTCACGGCGATTGGCGAAGTCGTCAACAACGCCGTCTCCATCGCCACCATGGCCACCCCGGGCGAGATCCTTCTGCCGGCCAGCATGCCGCGCTCGCTGCTCGATCTCTGCGTCACTGAGACCACCGACGTCGAGCTTCAGCTGGGAAATGGCGAGCGCTGCGAGGTCTTGCGCGTACTGAGCTGGCGCTCCGACGCCATGGGCATGGCCCGCACCGAGGCCTTCGCCATCCCGACCGGCGAAGCCACCCCAGGTGCCATCCCCAGCGTCCCCCTCCCCGGTGCCGAACCGCTGCGCCACGACGCCGGCTCGACCCCGACCAACCCCCAGGCCAAAGTCACAGGCAGTTAATCATCAGGCGATAGCGCGAGCACGCCGTGCTGATGTCGGCGTAGGCGCTGTAGGGTCGGACGCCGCGGCAGAACTCGAAGCGATCCGCCCAGGTCATGCCCGGCCGCAGATCCAGGAAGCCTCCGCCATAGGAGAGCCAGACATCGACGGGATAGTCCCGGCTGCGATTGTGATAGGTGAGCTTGAGCGACATGCCGCCGGGGACATCGAACTTCTTGGGGATGACATCCATGCGGCAGAAGTTGTCGACGTAGATGTCGACGTCTTGACTGCCCGGAGGCGCCAGATCGGGCGGCGTGCTGAGATCACGCACGATCGCAAGATCAGCGGGCACGCGGAGATCCATCGGCAGACTGAGATCCGCCGGCAGACTGAGATCCGCCGGCAGGCTGAGATCCGTCGGCAGACTAAGATCCGCCGGCAGACTGAGATCCGTCGGCAGGCTGAGATCCGCCGGCCCACCGAGATCGCGAGCACTCAGCAGATCCGGCTGCGCCATCGCCAGATCACGTCCACTCTCGCCGCCGTCGCGTGGACCCCCTCCATCGGCTGGGGAGGTACCGCCGTCGGGCTCGCTCGGTAGGGCGGCATCTGGCATTGAACCTGGGCTGCCACCTCCAGTGCGCGGGTCGTCTTCAACCGGTGCGCCACCGCGGCTACAACCAGTAGCTGCCAGGATGGGCAGCAGCACTACCACCGCACGAATCAGCCAACGCCTAAGCTCTCGCATCTGCTTGCCAGCGTGCATGGGGCGGCACGATATCACGTGGCTCAGCGACGCCGCGACAATCTTTCCGCGGTCGCGGCGTTGGGCACTTGGCGCCCCAAGTCGGGCGACGCTTCGAGCGGCTAGCCCTGCATGCTTGACGCATCAGAGACCCGCTCTACGCCACAAAATGCAGCGCGCTCCTCACGAAAAGTCTTCTGTATCGAGAGTGCGCCGCGATAATCTGCAAAGTGTTGGTTCGTATTTTCGTGATTCATGCTGCTCCGTATCAAAATCTCCGGCCGTGTAGTGCCCGTCGCCCCGGCCGCAGTCTGCTTAGCTGAGGTGGTCGGATGAAGCCGCTAGCCGTAGTCCTACACGACGAGATCGATCGCGAGCGGGCTTCGGCGGATGACATAGACACTTTGGATGCGGCAGAGGCGATCAGCAGCACGCTCCGCGACAAGGGATATGAGGTTCAGGCCCTGCCCTTCTCCGCTGACCTAACCGCCATGCGCGAGCGTCTGCGGCAGCTACGACCGACCTTTGTGTTTCAGACGGTCGAGCGGATCGGCGGAGATCCCAACCTGCTGCCCGCGGTGCCCCTGCTCCTGCGCCACCTGGGCATCCCCTATTCTGGCTGTGATGCCGAGTCGCTGGCCGCGTCGATCAGCAAGGTCCACACCAAGCGCTGGCTGCGCGCCGCCGGGCTTCCGACCGCCGACTGGGCGACGATGCACGACGAGCTGCCGTTTTCGGAAGACTGGCTCGGCATCGTCAAGCCCGAGTCCGAGCACTCCTCCTTCGGCATGAACGA
>DAORCZ010000629.1:0-5332 GCA_035345735.1 Pseudomonadota bacterium
GCCTGCTCGGGATACTTCCAAAATCCCGAGGCCTCGGCCGCGGCGGTCGATGCCGAAGGCTGGTTCCACACCGGCGACTTGGCGCGCTGCGATGCCGACGGCTTCTACTACATCGCCGATCGCAAGAAAGACATGTTCATCTCGGGGGGCGAGAACGTCTATCCCGCCGAGATCGAAAAGGTCCTTTACACCCACGCCGCGGTGGGCATGACGGCCGTGATTGGCGTTGCCGACGAAAAATGGGGCGAAGTGGGACGCATCTTCGTGGTCCTCAAGCCCGGTGAGAGTGCCAGCGAAGAAGAGCTGCTCGCCCACTGTCGGGCCCACTTGGCGAAGTACAAAGTCCCCAAGTCGGTCCGCTTCCTCGACGCGCTGCCGTTGTCCGCCGCTGGCAAGATCCTGAAGCGCGAGCTGAAAGAAAAGTACGGCCGCTAGGACTTGTTCAGGACTTGCTGAGATCCGGCTCGCGCACCTCGTCGATCGAGGTGACGGCTTGCAGTGGGGTCTGACTGCCGGCGATGACGGCGATGATGCCGGGCAAGTAGCGGTCCATCGATGTCACGTTGGCGTAGACGATGTGCGACAGCAGCATCGGTGTCAGCTCGGTGTCTTCGATATCCAGGCTGGTCTTGTAGCGGACCTCACCGTCATCGAGATCCAGCTCGAAGTTGCCGAGGATCAGGCCGTAGTTGGCGCGCGTCAGAAACTCGGCCATCAGCATGCGCTTGCCGTCGGGGGCACGCAGCGGACAGATCGAATAGAACACCACCTGCCGCTGCGCCTCGCGAGTCTGGGCGTAGCAGGTCCAGTTGCCGCTGGCCCCGGTAAACCCCAGGCGCAGGACGTCGCGGCGATCTAGGCGCTGATACTCCCAGTCTTCTCCAGCGAAGAACTCTTCGACGAGATCGATGAGCATGCAGGCAGCCTAGCGCTTGAGCAGTCGCACAACCGGCTTCAGCTTCAGCACCAGGTTGCCGGTCGGTAGCGAGTCTCCCGGCTTGAGGTGCACCGACGACTGCACCAAGAAGTTGAGCGGTACCGCGGGATTGCGAATCGCTTCCACCACCACTGCGTGTGCCGGGGTCTCATCGGGAATGACCAGCGGCTTTTGGTCTTGCGTGTACGTCTCGCCTCGCCCAATCGGCCCGATCCAGTCAAGGTAGATAGCGCGCGGATCAGCCGCGTTCACCAACCGATCCGGCCCGACGAAGATATCGAGCTTGTCGATCTGCAGGTTGGTGTTGTTGGTTAGGGAGTAGTTGATTGTCATCTCGCGCACGGCATCTGCTGAGCTTTGGGCGATGCCGGTGGTAAAGGCGGTATCCATCGAGAAGTCGATGACCACCAGTACACCGACATAGACATCCGCCACACACTGCTTCATCGTCATATCGCACTTGGGCGTAACCCGTGGGTCGATAAGCCCAAGCTGACTGCGCACCAGATACACGCACTGCGAGTCGGTGGTGCAGGAATAGGCGGGGATCGGAAACGGAAAGCTGTTCATCAGGTCGAAGGTGACGTTTTGCTCGGCGAGTCCGATGTTCATCTCGGTCGTGCCCAGCGTGCCGCAGCTTGTCGTCGCTCCGGAAAGCAGCGCCAGCGCTAAGCCGCCTGTGGCTCGCCAGCCTGCCGTGCGGCGCGTGGGCCGCGTGACCGAAAAGTCGGGACCCGGCGCGGACTTGTGATCAGGCCCCGCGGGATTCCTACGTTGAGCAGAAAGTGGAGTCCATAGAGAACTAAGTTTCGCAATAAGAGAGTCCTGCATTCTTTCATCGTATCATGGAGGTCCTTGGCTTAGAGTGAGCGTCATGATGCAGAGCCTGCAGTCGCTGCCTCCCGTCTATATCCTGGGCGGCTTCCAGACCGACTTCGGTCGCCACATCACCCGGGAAGGCAAGGGACTTTTAGATCTTCTGCGGGAGGCATCGACGGGTGCGCTTGCCGATGCGCAGCTCGACCCCAGCGAGATTCAGGTCGCGCATGTCGCCAACTTTGTGGGTGAGCTTGCGTGTCAGCAGGGACACCTCGGCTCGCTGCTCATCGAAGCCGAGCCGAAGTTTTCTGGTCTGCCGACCAGCCGTCACGAAGCCGCCTGCGCCTCGGGCAGCGTTGCGACGCTTTCGGCCATGGCCGACCTGCAGAGCAATCGCTACGACGTGGCGCTGGTCACTGGCATCGAGATCATGCGCAACAAGAACGCCGTCGAAGCCCAAGCGCTGCTCGGCTGCGCGGCTCTCGTGCCAGAAGAGACGACCGGCATCACCTATCACTGGCCCAAGCTCTTGTCGGACGTCGGGGATGAGTATGCGCGACGCTATGGCCTAGACCCGCTGCATCTGCGCGCGATTGCCCGCAACAACTTCGCCTGTGCCCGCCGAAACCCACGCGCGCAGGGCCGCGCCTGGAAGTTGGACGAGCGCTGCTTCGCCGATGACGATCAGCACAATCCAGTGATCCACGGTCGGCTGCGCCGCTACGACTGCTGCCCAGTGACCGATGGCGCGGTAGCCCTGGTGTTGGCCACGGCTCCCTTTGCGGCGCCGTTTGCGCGTAAGCGCGGCGTACCACTCGATGCCTTGCCGCGCATCAGTGGCTTTGGGCATCGCACCGCGCGCATGCGACTTGCCAGCAAGCTAGACGACAGCCGCAACGAGCCCTACATGTTCCCGCACGTGCGCGGCACCATCACCGACGCCTTCGCTCGCGCCGGCTTGCACGGGGTCGATGAGCTCGACGCCATCGAGTGCCACGACTGCTTCACGGTCATGGAGTACATGATCCTCGACCACTTCGGCTTCGGCCCGCCGGGCTGGCCGATGCAGGCCATCGAGGACGGCCGAGTGCTGTGGGGTGGTCGCACGCCAGTCAATCCCAGCGGTGGTCTGCTTGGCGGCGGGCATCCCGTCGGAGCCACCGGCATTCGCATGCTGCTTGATGCCGTGCGGCAGGTGCGCGGTCAGGCCGGCGAGATGCAGGTCGCGCACGCACGTCGAGTCGCCACCCTGAACATCGGGGGCAGCGCCAGCACAAGCGTCTGCTTTATTGTGGAAGGTCGCGGGAAGTAGGGAAGGACTGCACAGGAAGGGCTGCGCCGGGGAGCGCAGCGAGGAGCGGAGCGCAGTGAGCACTCCGCGCCGCGAGACTAGTAGCGATCGCCGCCGCGACCGCCGCCGAAGCCACCGCCACCGCGACGATCACCACGGCCACCGCCACGGCCGCCACGGCCACCGCCACCGAAGTCGCGATCGCCGCCGCCGCCGCCGAAGCCGCGACCACCGCCACCGCCGCCACCGCCGCCACCGCCGCGATCTTCACGCGGACGGGCCTCGTTGACGGTCAACGTACGACCCTCGAACTGCTTCCCGTTGAGCGCGGCAATCGCCTTCTGGCCGTCATCGTTCGTCGCCATCTCGACGAAGCCGAAGCCCTTGCTCTTGCCGGTAAGTCGGTCCTCGATCACTTGTGCCGTGCTCACCTTGCCGTAGCCGGTGAAAAGTTGCTCAAGGTCGTGGCTGGTCGTGGAATAGGGCAGGTTGCCAACATACAGCTTCATGGTCATCGTACGTTCCTCAGTTGCAGGGACCGGCATGGTTGGGGCGGTGCCGGTGCGTGGCCACTCTGCCGGAGAGCGCATGCGATTGGCAGAGCTTCGTCAGTACAGGGCGGCGCCTGCCTAGCATCGCGCTGCATCGCGCAATACAGGAGGGGCCAGAGGGCGGCGTCATGGTGGGCGCCGTAGGGGACTCGGTGGGAAGCATTGCGTCTGCGTCGTTTGCCACAGCTCAGAGCCCAGCTGCTAGCGGCTCTTCTCTATCATCATCATCGCCAGCCTTGGGGCCGACATCGGGCCTGCGGGTCTGGCAGTCATCTATCTGGGTCTGTCGTTCAGGCGGTCATTGCGGCGGGTCATTCAGGAGCGTGTTTACTCGGCAAGTGGGCAAAAAGTCCTTGGCAGCGCTCGAGCAAACTTAACGACGAAGATCGCAGCCTACAACCACTCAGAGAATGAGATTTTGCGGTTTTGGCGGCGTAGGCGTCAAGCAAATAGTGGCCACCGGGCGGACGCGCGCCGACCACGGATCGCAGTCCGCCAACCGGATTTCGCGCCCTATCCCAGCTGCTGCATCTGCACCAGGCGAGCGTACTCCCCGCCCGCCGCTAGCAGTTCTTGATGCGTGCCGGTCTCGACGACGGTGCCGGTGTCACGACTCATGACATGGATGCAGTCGGCGTGCTGCACGGTGCTGAGTCGATGCGCGATCACCAAGCAGGTGCGACCACGCATCAGCTCACGCAGCGCCTCTTGCACGTGGTGTTCGCTGTCGGCATCGAGTGCGCTCGTCGGTTCATCCAAGAGCAGCACCGGCGCATTGCGCAGAAGTGCCCGCGCAATCGCGATGCGCTGCCGCTGCCCGCCCGACAGTCGATCGCCGCGATCGCCCACGACCGTCTTGTATCCCTGGCCGCCTGGCAGGCGCAGGATGGTGTCGTGGATGTGGGCGCGCCGCGCAGCCTCTTCGACCTCGGCCTGCGTTGCCTCCGGTCGGCCATAGCGGATGTTGTTTTCGATCGTGTCGTTGAACAGAAACAGGTCCTGGCTAACCAGCGCGCAGTGCTGCACCAGGCTCGCCTGCTGCACGCTGCGGATGTCCACGCCATCGACCGTGATGCTCCCCGACGTGACATCGCGGAACCGTAGTAGCAGATCGATCAGTGTCGATTTCCCCGAGCCCGACTCGCCGACCAGCGCCACCACCTTGCCCACCGGCAGGCTGAGGTTGAGGCCGCGCAGCACCTCGGCTCCCGCGCCATAGCTGAAGCGCACATTGTTCAGCCGAATCTCCTTTTCCGGTCGCGGACAGGGCGGCGCGGAAGGACGATCGGTGATGCGGCTCTCTTGATTCAGCACGGCAAACAGGCGGGCCGCGGCCGGCATGTTCTCTTGAATCTCGCCGTAGGCCTTGGTCCCGGTCTTCATCAGCGTCGTCAGGCGAATGAGCGCGGTGATGAAGGTCAGCACGCTCGAACTATCCATGCGGGCATGCGCAATCGCCGCCGCGCTACCCAGCACCACTACGCCGATCAGCGCGAACGACATGCCGCCGACCAGCGCATCACTCTCGGCCCGCGCCAGCGCGATCTTCATCTTGGCGGCGTACAGCGCGCTGTTGGTGCGCTCATAGCGAGCCCGCTCGGCCGCGGCCGAGCCCATGGCCTTGATGACCTTGATGCCGCTGGCGATTTGTTCCAGCGCGGTGAAGTTTTCGGCCTGACGCCGTCGCGCGCGCCGCGAGCGCCGACTGACCTTGCGCAGCACCATGCTCAGGCC
>DAORCZ010000630.1:0-5332 GCA_035345735.1 Pseudomonadota bacterium
TAGTAGGGGTTCTTGGTGGTGGAGCAGACGGTGGTGTCCGCGACGGGAGCGGCGCCGTTGACGGTGACGGAGCCGCTGATCGAGACGGTCTGGACGTTGAGCACGACGCTGGTCGGCGAGCCACCGGTGCAGACGCCGTTCTTCTGGCACATGTAGCCGGCGGGGCAGCCCGAGGAGCAGGGAATGCTGTCGACGCACTGGTCGCCCACGCAGTACTGATCGCCCGGGCATGAATCGGCGACCCAGTCGAGGCAGCCGCTGCCGGTGAGTCGGCAGACCTCGCGCTGGCCATCGCGGCTACAGCGGGCTGCGCCGGCCGCGCAGCCATCGGTGCAGCTGCCGCCGCAGGAGCCGTCTTTGCACATGCCGGTGGAGCAAGCCACGGCCGGTCCCCACGAGGCACAAGATTCGGAGACGCGCTCGCAGATCTGAAGCCCGGTATCTACACAGCGCTTGGCGCCTTGGGCGCAGGAACACGGCTGATCGATGACGTCGGGTTTTGTGCCGTCCGCCGGCATGCTGCCGCAGCCCGCCAGCGCCAGCCCGACAACCAGCGCCGCGCCAAGCGCCAAGGCCTGGGCCAATTCAGCAGTCAGCCGGGAGGAAACAGAGGGAGCAGAGTGGGGATCTCGGTTCATAAGCAGTCCTTGTCGCAGGGAGCCTGAGGGCGACGGCACCCTACCACAGGGATCGCAGTCTTTACGTCTGCGATGCCGAGCCTTGATGCCTATGAATGCGCTGTGTTCTAATTTGGAATAGAAATGTATGCGAATGATTGAATGGCAATCATGCGGAACGAGGTTAATGCGATAATGCCCTATGCCGATTTAGCGCCGCGGGTCCCGCGCGGCCACGGCTACGGGCCAGGGGCTCGGGCTCGCATCCGCGTCAGCCGTAGCTGTAGCTCTTCGTCCCCGAGTCGTGTCGTGATGGCCTGTGCGCGATCGAGGATTGCGCCGGCGCCCGGCTCGCCTTCGATGCGCGCCAGCATGATCAGGGCCATCACGCGCAGCCGGGTGTAGCCGCCATCGCCGGCATGCTCACAGGCAGAAAGGGCATGCTGTCGCGCGGCGCCGAGATCGCCACTGCGCAGACAGCCGAAGGCAAGGCCGGCTTCGCGCCGATAGCTGGCAAAGGGATGCACATCGGTCGCGGGCAAGGCGCGATAGAGTTCGAGCGCTCCCGCATGGTCGCCCTGGCGGTTGCGATAAAAGGCGTGCTGATCGACCCAGCGAGCTCGGAAGCAGGCGCGATCGCTCACCGACAGCGCTGCGCCCCCCGCGTCCAAGGTGCGCTCGGCTTGCTGGAGAAAGGCCAGCACGGACTCTGAGGTGCCGGTGCGGCTCTCCAGATAAGCGCGGGCCAGCGCCGTCTCGATCTGAGCATCGAACGGCTTTTCGCTGTCGCGGTCAGGGGGCGCCAGGGTTTTTTCCGCTGCCTCCAGCCGGGCGCGCGCCTCCCCAAAGGCTCGCTCCCGTAGTGCCACACTCGCCGCCGCAAGCTCCAGCCACACGCGAGCCCGCGACACCGAGACCGGTGGCTGATCCCACAGCCGAAGCTGATCCTTGCAGAGCGAAAGCGGCAAGTCGTTGAAGGGACTGTGATAAAGCCCCATCCAGCGCAGCCGATCTTCGATGGCGCGCGGCATGCCAAAGCGGCGCAAGACCCGCTGTCCCCACACGCCGCCGTCGCGCTGGCCGCGTTCGCGCAGCCGGCGCAGCGCTCGCTCAACCGAGGCCACATCCTCGGGTCCATCGCCGCGCTCGACGAGCTTCCAGGCGACGGCAGCCAGCGTGCCATGCGTCTCGGTCAGCGCCGCAAGATACTCCCGCCAACCCCAGCCAACGGGCGGCGTACCGTCGGGGCTGGACGTCTCCCCGGGCTGTCCGGAATTCTGTCCGGGACGTTTCCTCATTCTGGCGTCATATCCAATATCGGCAGATCAAGAAATGCCGCAACCCGGAATCCGCAACAGGAAGTAGGACCATGGAAACGCCACGCTATTATCTGGTCATCGACGTCGAGGCCACCTGCGACGAAGATCACCGCATCCCCCGCGAGCAGACCGAGATCATCGAGGTCGGCGCGGTCCTCTGCGATGGGGCGACGCTTGCTCCGGTCGCGCAATTTCAGACCTTTGTGAAGCCCTTCCGCCATCCGCGGCTGACGCCGTTCTGCACGCGCCTGACGTCGATAAAACAGTCGGACGTCGATAGCGCGCCTGGCTTTGCCGCGGCGATGGGGGGGCTGGCGAAGTTTTTGACGGAGCGTGATGCGCTGGGCCAATTCACGTTCTGTTCTTGGGGCGATTATGACCGGCAGCAGTTCAGCCGCGATGAGCGGCGACTGGGCATCCGCGCCCCGCTTGGCAATGCCCACATCAACCTGAAGGACGCCTTCCGCCGCCGCTCTGGCGACAATGACAAGCTGGGCTGCGGTCAGGCCCTGCGTCGCGTCGGGCTGCGGTTTGAAGGCACCGCCCATCGCGGCATTGACGATGCTCGCAATATCGCGCGCCTACTGCCCTACTGTCTGGGCCGCAGCGCCATTCCCACGGCGCGCTCAGCGCGCTAAGGAGTCTGCGATGTCCACGCCACGCCACATCATTATTGGCGATATCCACGGCTGCTATCAGGAGCTCTGCGATCTGCTTGATCTCGTCGGGGTGACCGATTCCGACATCGTGGTCTCGGTGGGCGATTTGGTCGATCGGGGCCCGGATTCGCCATCGGTCCTTCGCTACTTTCAGGAGCGCTGCGCAGCCGGTCGCGCCGTCGTGCTGATGGGCAACCACGAGCGCAAGCACGTAAAGCAGATCTTCTCGTACTCGCAGGAGATCACGCGCCTTCAGTTCGGGGTGGAATACGCCGCCGCCACCGAGTGGATGTCGCGGTTGCCCTACCACTACGAGACACCCGACTGCATCGTGGTGCATGCCGCCCTGATGCCGGGCGTGGCGCTGGCTGAACAGCGCGAAGAGATCCTGTCCGGCAGCGTCTCCGGCGAGCGAGAGCTCACGAGCGCCCTCGGCGAGCGCTACTGGCACGAGGTCTACACCGGACCCAAGCCGGTTGCCTTTGGCCACCACGTCGTCGGGCCGCAGCCGCTTGTCGATCGCGGTCTGATCTACGGGCTCGATACCGGGGCGTGTCATGGGGGCCGCTTGACGGCTCTGTGTCTGCCGGGCTTCACGATCCATTCGGTGCCCGCCCGCGCCGATCACTGGGAGAACGAGAAGCGCAAGTGGCAGGAGCCGGTTCTTCTGGCCAAGCCTTGGCTGGACATGGGTCTGGCCAAGGCCCGGCGCGAGCTTGAGCGCTACGCCGACGAGGGCGGTTCGACGATCGTCGCGATCAAGACCTGGCTCGATTCGCTCACCGACCTCATGCCGCGCTGTCACGCCGGCCTGATGCAGGAAGCGGCCCGACTGGGGGCGCAGCATGGCGCTGCGGGTTTTTCTGCCAGCGTCGAGTCGCATCCCTTCAAGGCGCTGCTCCAGTTGGCGCACCGCGGGCGCCTCGATCTTGCAGCCGTGCAGGGCCGCTGCGCCACCCCGCGCAAGACCTTGGAACTGGCGGCGGCGCTGGGGATTCCCGTTCCGGTCGCCGCACCCTGGGCAGCCGGCTGAAGCCGCTGGGGTACTTGTCTGCCCCCGCAGGATGTGCACCAGACGGCCGTCGGGCCCGTCAGAAAACGTGACTGCGAGTAACTCGCCGCGCTCGACTCCGAGCGCCGACAAGCGCCTCGGACGGTTGGGCATCGGCTGGGACCGAGCGGCGCTGTCTGGAAAACGGAGCATCCCAGACCTGCCGATGCGCGTCAGTGCCCCGTTGCGGCTGCGGGCGGTTTTCGCGGGCAGGTCACTCTAGAGTGGCCGATGAATCAACCGACGCCACAGGTTCGATAAATCGACATAAACGCCAGTTGTGTCGGTTTTTCCGATCGAAAAATCCGGTTCTCGTTCCCGCTTCGCAGGTCGTCTACGCCGGCCCCGTGGTGCGCAGGTGGGTGAGGATCCGTTCGGTGAGGCGCGGCAGGATCGGCGGCGGCATGTCGTGTCCCATGCCATCGACGATCTCGACCGCGGCACCGGGGATCCGACGGCCCAGATCATGTGCGGCGGCGACCGGGACCAGCGGGTCGGCAGCACCGTGGATGATGAGGGTCGGGGCGCGGATGCGCGAGAGGAGCGCGAGGCGGCTCGGCGAGCCCACAATGGCGGCAACCTGGCGAAGAAAGCCGGCGGGATAGTCGCAGCGATCGAGCTCGCGGGCTGAGCGCGCGCGGAGGTCTTCGATGGGGATGGGGTAGCCGGGGCTGCCGATGCGGCGGAAGAGGTCGGCGACGTGCTCGACCCGCGCGGCGCGATCCTTGGCCGGGGCCCGACGCAGCAGCCGCAGGCGGATATCGAGTCTCGGACCCGGCAGGCTGCGGTCGCCGCTGCTCGACATGATCGACACGAAGCAGCGAACGCGGTCGGGGTGCTGCGCGCACAGAAGCTGCCCGATCATGCCGCCCATCGACGCGCCGATGACGTGGGCAGTCGGCACGGACAGGGCATCCAGGAGACCGCGAGCATCCTCAGCCATGTCGTAGAGCGTATAGGGCAGGTCGGCAGGAATCCCGACCGCCGACAAGAGCGCGCTGCGCAGGATGGGCGCGCGGCCGCTCATCTTGCTCGACAGACCGACGTCGCGGTTGTCAAAGCGGATGACGTAATGGCCGGCTTGCACCAGCGCCTGACAGAAGGCCTCGGGCCAGCGCACGAGCTGAGCGCCCAGACCCATGATCAGCAGAACCGGCGCCCCGGCTGGGTCGCCGAGGGTCTCGTACTCGATCTCGATGCCGTTCGACTTTGCGCGGGGCATGGCCTGTCTTCTCCGTCTAGCGCCCGGCCGGCGCGACCTGGGCGCGCAGCGTGGCGAGAGCCTCGCCGAGCAGCGCACCGAAATGGGTGATGTCGGGCACGGCCTCACGCGCGGCGGTTAGGCCGTAGTCGAGCGCGCCGCGATAGCTCATGAACGTGAGGTTAAAGCCGAGTCCGTGGAAGGGGATACTGATGGGGTAATTGGCGGCGACGCGCAGGCCAGCCAGGTAGAGCGGCACCGGCGATCCCGGGACATTCGAGATCACGACGTTGAATGTTGGCGCGTGATAGTCCTGGCCTCCGAATAGCTCGTAGAGCCGTGCCGCCTGCGCCATCAGGGCCGGGGCGGGCAGGCGGGCCCAGTCGCCCATGAGGTTGGCCGGCAGGGCTCGCGTGCGTTCCTTGACGAGCTGCATCTCGCGGCTGATGCGACGCAGCCGCTCGACGGGATCGACCACATCGGTG
>DAORCZ010000631.1:0-5331 GCA_035345735.1 Pseudomonadota bacterium
CGCGCACCGCTGCCTGCCCCTGACGCAAGCGCGTGAAGTAGCCCGGAGGAGACGAGCCGCGCGGCGAATCGGGCAGCAGCCGCGGGGCAGAAAAGTCGCGCACACCGTCGCTGGGCTCGCCCTGGTTGCGGCGATAGCGGGCCAGCGACTCGCGCCGCTCGTCCAGCCCGCTGCTGTTTTTTTCGACGCTCTTTTCGATGGCCTTTTCGCACAGCGCGATGGCGCGTGGGGCATCGCGATCGACGACAAACGCCACCTCGGCCTGGGCATCCAGGCTGGCCGGGCTGTCGGGGTGGCGCTTGGCCAGCCACTCGGCCGCGGTCTTGGCGGCCCGCAGCGCCCGGCTGTGCAGCGCAGGATCGATCAGACCCGTGACCTCGTGCTCGCCCTTGGCAGCATCGATGCGGGCGGTGATCAGGCGTTCGAGCAGCGCGACGTTGGGGTGCGGCAGCGCAGCGAGGAAGCGCAGCGCCCGGCCGGCTTCGCTGCTCTTGGGATAGCGCGCGATGAAGGCCTCGGCGGCCTGCCGACCGCTCTCGTTGTAGGCATCGCCGGTGTCGAGCCGCAGGAGTTCCCAGGCTGCCGTCGCCGCCTGCGCATCCGAGCCGTGCTGCTGCGCCCGCTGATAGAAGCGCCGCGCTTCGTCGGCTCGCCGCAGCGAGATCAGGCGACCTGCCACCGTCAGCTGCAGCTCGGCATTCTTCGGCGACTTGTCGGCAGCGACGATCGCCTGGTCGATCGAAACGGCGCGCTCGGGCAGCTCGCGCAGCCACTTCGACATCCGATCCCACGATCCATAGCCGCTCTGCTTGACCGCCGCCTGTCCGCCCCGATCGAAGGCGACCAGCGTCGGAAAGCTGGACAGTCCCAGGTGTCGAAACAGCGCGCTACCAACCTCGCCTTCCGAGCCGTCGTAGATCACCACGTGCAGCTTTTCGAGCGCGCCCTTGGCCCCCGGCTTGCGCATGTCACGGGCCAGCACTTTGCAGGGCCCGCACCAGCTGGCGGAAAAGATCGCCAGCAGCACCTTGCCGCCCTGGTTTGCCGTTGCGAGCGCCGCTTCAAACGAGGGCACCGGCTGGCTGAAGTGGGGCCCGGCCAACGCCGGGGTGGAAAGTCCCAACAGCGCAAGCAAGGGGATGAGGTGCGACAGTCGCCCAAGGCCAAGCATGGGATGGAACATGCTGTAGATAGGCGCTAGCTGCAATCTTTCTGACGACGACGCGAGCGTCCCATGGCCAAGCCCAGCCCGAGAAGCGCAACCAGCGTTAGCTCACCGCCCGCAGCCATCGCTCCGGCTGCGAACTGACAACCCAAGCGCGACTTCGGTGCGGCCGGTGCGGCCGGTGCGGCGGATGCAGCCGAGGGCGGAGCCGCAGCCGGCTCGCTCGGTGGCGCCGCAGCGGGTTTTTCCGTCGCGGGCGACTCGTCGGCTTGGCAGGTGCGCCAGCGCTCGCCGCGCTCTTTGTTCTCGAACTCGCGACAGTGCGACGGCTTGCCGAGGTAGCCGTGACAGACCGCGCCGACCGCCAGGCGATCGCACTCGTGCTCGTCCTTCTTGCAGACTCGATAGCTGCGCCCAGGGCGACGCACCTCCTTCTGGGTCATGCACTGGCCGGCGGTGCCGTCCCCCAGCGAGCAGAACGTGCCGTCGGGCTTACCGACGCACTCGGCGGGCGGGTCGGGCACCATATCGGCCACAGCCGGCGAGACGGCAAGCAGCGAGAAGAGCAGGCTCTCCGCGACCCGCAGGCCACGCGGGCGCGGGAGGTTGCGGGAGGGAAACCGAGGGGAGGATGAGGGGGTGCGAGGGCGATACAGCATGGCTCAGGATAGCAGCGTCCTAGGCACCCTAGGTGGCCCGTCACAACCGCAGGCGCAGCGACGGAAGACCACGAACCAAGGTCAGCATCCCGCAGCCCAGCGGGCTGGGCTGTCGGCGCCGGTGTACTGCCAGAGATTGCGGCGTCTTTGGGGATGCCGCGGAGCTACGTCCACGCCTTCCGGACGGGTCCTGCCGACGAGAGATGCCCTCCGTTGACAGAGGGCGCTCGCCCTCCCTACGATTTGGGGTTCGAACCCAGCGCACGGCGACGCCGTATAGAGCAACGCCCAGCCGTTACCAGGAGTAAGCAGGAATGGCAAACGAAGCATGGATGAGTGCCTTTACCGATCGAGGTGATATTTCTTTATCGGATATCACCATCCCGGCTAGCCACGACGCGGGGTTATCGAAAGGCCACTTTTACCCGTACCACATGACTAGCCCAAGAAAACACTGCATCTGCCAAGAAGGTGATATCGAGAGTCAGCTTGCGGCGGGTTCGCGGTTCTTCGATCTTAGAATTGAAAAAAAGGGCAATAATCTCCATACCTTGCACGGGGAGGGTTTGGGCCGCTTAGGAGGAGCCCATGGACAGCAAGCCGGAGAGATCTTCGAACAGATAGATGACTTTCTATCCACCAACAATAAAGAGATCGTCATTCTTCGAATTACTCACACAGAAGAGAAACACAAAGTCCATACATTAATTAGCCAAAAACTCCGTGATCGACTCTATCGGACCAGGAATACTCAAAATATTGCGCATACCAAGCTGAGCCATCTGCAAGGGAAGGCCATCGCCATTTTCGATAAGAAGGCACTCAAGGAAGCCAACTCGCAGGAGGGACTCCACCGTCTCACGAAGGTGACTGCTGGGGGTACGATCGAGGGCGGGCTTGGCCTCTGTGGAGAATACGCGGGCGGTGGCGCGGGCATGCGTTCGATGGCCCGGTTCGCGATAGAGCGCGGCAATGATCACGGAACCCATAGCAGGAATGACCGGGGCTGGCATGACCACCTTTTTATGGTGTATTGGCAGTTGACTTATGACGTAGAGCATAAGGCTCTGGAAAAGGCGGATGAATCAAGGGACGATCTAGTTGTCATCGACAAAAACGCGGGTCCACATTATAATCTTGATTATCTGCTAAATACACACAAGGGAATCGACACCACCCCTGTATGCAATGACAAAGGCAAAGACCCCCTGAAGAGCAACGCCAGAAAAGGAAAGCGTCAGAAGCATCGGCCGAACATTATCAATCTTGACTTTGTCAACGAAGCCGTCTGCAACAAGGTCATCGCATTCAACAACTACTTCCTGCAGCTTCTGGGCTAATAGCCCGTTCTGGGTTCGTTCAGCGCAAAGCGAACCGGGGGACTCGTGGGATCCGCCGGGGACGCATAAGGCCAAAGGCGCAGCCCGTAAAGTGGACAGAAGAAGCGAATGTGGGCGCGGACTGTAATCCGTGGCTCAGGATAGAAGCGCCCTGCGCGCCCTAGCTGGCTCGCCGTAGCAGCAAGCGCAGCGACGGAAAGCCGAGCACCAAGGTCTGCATTCCCCAGCCCAGCTGGCTGTGCCGCAGGCCCAGGCGCCCGGCCAGGCGATAGGCGTAGAGCCCCTCGCCGACGTGCGCTGCCACCGCCGCGAAAAGCACAACGCGCAAGAGCGACTGCGGCAGCCACGTCGTCACCCGGCTCGCCCACAGCGCATAGGCGCCATCCGATAGCGCCAGCACGGCCAAAAGCGACATGCCAAACAGGATCGACGACCACCAAAAGACATGCGGCCGCTCGACGTGGTCAGCGTGGGGCGGCGGAGCTTCGACAGAACGGGGCGTAGGCATAGTGCGCCGCATGCTAATCCGCGCGTCGCGCCCTGCCTACTGCTGTTGCGCAAACCGCAAAGACCTGCGTGCTAGGCTGCGCGCATGAGCTCTGCCTCCTCCGAGACGCCGCGGGTGCACCTGGCCACCTTCGCCGATCTTTTGGCGCTGCCCGAAGAGGCTCGCTTCCACGAAATCCTCGACGGAGAGCTGGTGCAAAAAGCAACTCCGGGGGGCGAGCACGGGCTAAGCCAGAATCGCGCCGTGCGCATCCTCGGCAGCGCCTACGATCGCCGCCCGAACGGCCCCTCTCGCCCCGGCGGCTGGTGGTTTGCGACCGAGGTCACCATCGAACTCGACCTGCACGACACCGTGCAGCCCGACCTCGCCGGCTGGCGCCGCACCACCCTGCCTGAAGGCCCCAAGGGCTACCCCCTGCGCGTCGCGCCCGACTGGGTGGGCGAGGTCGTTACCGGCCCCGATGCCCGCCGCCGCGACGGCATCCAGAAGCGCCGCATCTACGCCCTGCACCACGTCGCGCACTACTGGCTGATCGACACCGATCGCCAGACCCTCACCGTCCTCCGCCTGACCCCCCGCGGCTACGAAGAGACCCTTCACGCCCACCGCACCGACCGCGTCCACGCCGAACCCTTCGACGCCATCGAGCTACCGGTCGGGGTGTTGTTTGGGGATGACGAAGACTAGTCGAATCGAAAGAACACGGACCTAGCGATGACTCAAGAACCACGAACGACCCATGTGTCGCAGCGCCCGCGACGCCGCCACCTCTTTGCACTCGGCCTGGGCTCGGCCGGGCTGCTCTTACTGGGCCTGGGCCTTGCCACTCGCCCCCGGCTGGCGACCGCGGGGGATGCCGATACGGCGGATGTGCCGCCGGGGATTGTCGCGTTTTTTGGGACGGCGGACAGTCGCTGTCCGGCGGGATATCGGGTGCCGCAGGAAGCGTCGGGGCGGTTGATCGTTGGGGTGACAGCGGCCGATGCGGTGGGCAAGGCGGTGGGTAAGGCGCTCGCCGATCAGGAGGATCGCACGCACGTGCATGCGTTCGCCGGCAAGGTCGAGCTGCCGTACAAGTCGATCTCGGGGGCGGATGGTCCCAACAGTCAGGGCGCGGCGGCCAAGACCTATGCCGACAGCGGCAGCACGGGGCCTGCGAGCTCGGGCCTGCCTTTTGTCCAGCTCACCGTGTGTGAAAAGCCATGAGGCCGGCCATGTCGATCGCGCAACTATCGGTTGCTCGGCGTCAGCGCGGGGCGCTGGCCGTGAGCTTTGCCGCTCTGCTGCTTTCCGGCTGCGCCAGTGAAGGCGCCATCAGCGATGACGATCGCAGCGACGCCGGAGCCCTGCCCCCAGGCCCACGCATTCAGTCGCAGGACTCGCTGCCGGCCGGTGCCGTTTCGTACTTCAACCGCCGCACCTGCCCCGTCGGCTGGGAGCCGTTCGCGCTTGGCGTCGGGCGCACCGTCGTACCCAGCATTGGCGGCGACCCGGTCGGCAACCCGCAGGGCGAGCCACTCGCCGACAGCGAAGAGCGGGTGCACGGCCACACCCTGTCGGGCAGCGTCTCGACCTCGTCGGTGAGCTATATCGGCATCGCTGGTGAAGCCAACCACGGCGTCGCTCGCGCCGGCAGTTACGCAGTTTCTCTGACGGCCT